>JBFMBP010000172.1 GCA_040755155.1 Candidatus Omnitrophota bacterium
GGAGGGGGTTGTCGGCACTCTCTATCAACCCCCGCTCTTTATCTCCTCCATCTTTGGGAAGATAAAGGACTTGAATTCCGAATGGACTTTTTTGCAAGCAGAACTAAGGAGACGATAAACAATGAAAAAGATATCTTCCATCATGCAAGTAATTATATTTTTAGTGGCGATTGGCGTTCTCTGCAGCGGATGCAGTACGCCTTCTTCTCCTCCCAATTTGAAGGTAACGGGAATAGTGACCGACAAGGAAACCGGAGAACCTATCGTTGGCGCTCGCGTCGCAGACAATATCTATGCAGGTTCTCCAAGCCGCCCCTGTCAGGAATCCTGGACGGACAAGGAGGGGAAATACGTCCTCGAAACCTGGTACGAGGAGCATTCCCTTGTCGCTTCCGCTCCTGGCTATCCTCCCAAAATCGTTGGATTCGGGACGAAAAATTTGAGCAAGGAAACGAAAATCGAAATCAATATCGTTCTTGAGAAATAAGACTGGGGGACAAGGGGACAAGGGGACAAGGGGACAAGGGGACTTGGTGACTTTGGGACTTTGGGACTTTGGGACTGGGAGACTTTGGGAGTGGGGGAACTTGTCTCCTTGTTCCAATATTGTAGCGACAGTATTGGGAAACTCCACTTTGTTTAGAACTTGTCCAATACCATTGAGAACGCGATAGGAGTATAAAAATGCCCCAAAAAGCCTATTACCAAATAGTCATGGCGTTTGGAACGCTGGCGTCGATTGGTCTCGTCTTCAACATGGGGGCTATGCAAATTTATTGGGAACAACTCTTTGTTATCCATTATAGGCAGATCGATTCCCTAGGCGTATTGATATTAATAGGATTTTTGCTGATTCTGATCTTCAACATCGCTTCCATTCTCTGGGGGATGCAACGAATTTTCACCTTGCGAAACGCTAAGACGTTCGATGTTTTTTTGCTCGTTTTCGGAGTGTTATGTGTATTGTTTATGCTGGGAGAAAAAGCGATGATCGATGAGATCGGGCGGGAGGAATGGATCGGAGCCAATCGCTCAGCCCAACTCGAGGGCGAAAAAGCGACGATCGATGAGATCGGGCAGGATACAACGGGCGAGTGGATGATCTTGTACGGCTTTCTGATGTTTCAAGGCGTCTTCAATATATTGTTTTTGAGGCGGTTGCAGCGCGCTTTTTGCGGAGAAAAAACCGATGCGCCGCCAATTCTTCTCGATGCGGCGCCGTAAAGCGTATCAGAATTGTGGCGACTCAAGGACGGATACAATCTTGCTCTTTCCGTCCGATAGTAATAACCGCAAACGGCGAACCGCGGATTATGCGGCTCGCCGTTCTGCTTTATACGCATTCCAATTGTTCCGGGGGAATATTAATGGAGGCTCATGCAAAATGAATAAAATCAGTCTTTTCATTCTCCCCCCAAGCTTGGGGGGAGTTAGAGGGGGGGTGATTTTAATGGACTTAAGACAACTCCCTCCTAACCTCCCCCAAGCTTGGGGGAGGAATAATAGAATTTTGCAAGAGGCTCAATGGTTTTTCATTTCAAAAGGTTTGCCGGGAGAAAAGACGCGATTCTTAGAAGATTTATCCTTTTTGCGGAAGGCGCCGTTCTTCTTGAGGACGAATTCGTCTTTTTTCGCATTTAAGGATTGGTTTTTATACCAACTGCCGTTCTTCACGATGTATTCCGGCGTAAAATTGGCGCCGTAAGTGTCTCCCTCCTCGCTGAGGTAGACGACGCCGTTGGAATATTCCCCCGCCTCGTCCTCGCTTTCCACCGCCGCCGTTCCGTCGCCGGCGGATACGATAATCGTCCATTCCGTCCCGTTGAGGTCCGTGAACGCCGTTCCCGGCTTTAATAATGTTTGGGGGATATTCGATTTGATTTGTTGCGCTTTCATCATTTTGTTTTCCGTATTGGTTGCTGCCATCGATTGGTTGATGATGCTTATGGAGCAGGCTGGCTCATCAGGAGATTCGCTCTGCCCCATTCACCTTCATACAAGAAGGGAGGGCGAGGCTCCCGCCGAGCCAAGACTCCTCAGTCCTTTTTCTTTCTGCCATCGCCGAATTCCTCGGTAAGGCGGTTCATTAATCAATAGTATATCATCATCGTTTTGCAAATGGATGGCTTTTTAGACGGTTTTTGCATAAAAGGCGGCCATTCGCGGTTTTTTGCCTTTCAAAATTCAATGCGATATCGATTTTTTATGGTTTCATCGTAGAGACTCTCTTTCATATTGACAAAATGAATCCAAACGAACATACTCCCCTGATTTTAATTCGCCCTTCCGCTTTTCCTTGCGCCCTTTGGCTTTGAAACGGCTTTCATTGCGGGTACATTATAGAGAACCAGATCGAAAAGTTATACGAATGCAATGACGCAATCCCTTATCGTTCCGAAGATACGAAAATCCGCCGTCCTAATTTTAGAAGATGGAACCATCTTTCAGGGCCGCGCTTTTGGCGCTCTCGGCGAAACCGGCGGCGAAGTAGTTTTCAATACCTCCATGACCGGTTATCAAGAAATACTGACCGATCCTTCCTATTATGGTCAAATCGTCGTTATGACTTATCCTTTAATCGGCAATTACGGCGTCAATGACGAAGATGTGGAATCGGGAAAAATTCAGGTTTCTGGCTTCATCGTCAAAGAACCGTCTTTGATCCCCAGCAACTGGCGCTGTCAACGTACTTTGGAAGAATGGATGCAAAGCCGGAATATTGTGGGATTATGCGGAATCGATACGCGGGCGCTTGTACGCAAGTTGAGGAATTATGGCGTCATGCGGGGCGTGGTTTGCTCTCCCGGCGATTCCAGCGTCGATTGGAAGGCGAAAGTGGACGCCGTTCCTTCGATGGCGGGCGCCGATTTGGTGAAATACGTTACGACGGAGAAG
This sequence comes from Candidatus Omnitrophota bacterium, assembly GCA_040755155.1. NCBI lineage: Bacteria > Pseudomonadati > Candidatus Omnitrophota > Candidatus Omnitrophota bacterium. Next base: position 2,896 of record JBFMBP010000172.1, read on the forward strand.
CCTTATCTGTGGACCGAATCGTTGCATCCTTATCTTAAAAGCAAAGATATTCTCCCGCCGCCGGAGAAGCCTTATAAGGTTGCGGCATTCGATTATGGAATGAAGCAAAACATTCTCCGGCATTTGACCGAACGCGGATGCGAGGTTCATGTCGTTCCTTCCTACGCCAAACCGGACGAGGTTATGGCGTTGGCGCCGGACGGCGTTTTCTTATCGAATGGTCCCGGCGATCCCGAACCGGTAACGTATGCTATCGATACGGTGCGCCAGCTTTTGGGGAAAGTTCCTATCTTTGGCATTTGCTTGGGACATCAGATTTTGGGATTGGCGCTGGGCGGCAAAACCTACAAACTCAAATTCGGGCATCGGGGGGCCAATCAGCCGGTCAAGCATCTTCCTACGGGCAAAATCGATATCACGTCCCAAAATCACGGCTTTTGCGTCGATTACGATTCGTTGGACAAAAAGAAAGTATCCGTTACCCATATCAATCTGAATGACGATACGGTGGAAGGTTTGGAATGTGCAGATTTACGGTGTTTTTCCGTACAATATCACCCGGAAGCTTCCCCCGGTCCTCACGATGCCGCTCATCACTTCGACCGCTTTGTGGAATGGATGAAAGAACAAGGATAATATCTTCGTATGCCTCGCCGAAACGACATCCACAAAATTCTGATTATCGGTTCCGGCCCCATCATCATCGGGCAGGCTTGCGAATTCGATTATTCGGGAACGCAGGGATGCAAAGCCTTGCGCGAAGAGGGCTATGAGGTGGTTTTGGTCAACAGCAATCCCGCCACGATCATGACCGATCCCGAAACCGGCGACCGCACCTACATCGAACCCATCATTCCCGAAGCGCTGGAAAAGATCATCGAGGCGGAAAAGCCGGATTGCCTCTTGCCTACATTGGGCGGCCAGACGGCGCTGAACGCAGCAGTCTTCTTGGCGGAATCGGGCGTATTGGAAAAGTATGGCGTGGAGTTGATCGGCGCCAAACTGCCAGCCATCAGGAAAGCGGAAGACCGCGAAGAATTCAAAGCCGCCATCAATAAAATCGGCCTGGAAATTCCCCGCAGCGGCTATGTTCGATCGATTGATGAAGCCATGCGCGTCATCGAGGATGTCGGGTTTCCCGCCATTATCCGCCCCTCGTTCACCTTGGGCGGCACAGGCGCCGGTACGGCTTACAACATGGAGGAATATAAGGAAACTGTCCGTTGGGGATTGGAATGCAGCCCCGTCCATACCATTCTCGTTGAAGAATCGGTGCTGGGATGGAAGGAATTCGAACTGGAAGTGATGCGCGACATGGCCGACAACGTCGTCATCATCTGCTCCATCGAAAACTTCGATCCGATGGGCGTGCATACCGGCGACAGCATTACCGTCGCTCCTGCGCAGACCCTGACCGATAAGGAATATCAGCGCATGAGGGACGCCTCCATCGCCATCATCCGTGAAATCGGCGTCGATACCGGCGGCTCCAATATTCAATTCGCCGTCGATCCCAACGATGGGCGCATGGTGGTCATTGAGATGAATCCCCGCGTTTCGCGCAGTTCCGCCCTCGCTTCCAAAGCGACGGGCTTTCCCATCGCCAAAATCGCAGCCAAGCTGGCGGTAGGCTATACGCTGGATGAGATTCCCAATGATATCACCCGCGAGACGCCAGCCTCTTTCGAACCGACCATCGATTATTGCGTAACCAAGATTCCCCGCTGGGCTTTCGAAAAATTTCTCGGCTCCGATCCCACTCTTGGAACGCAGATGAAATCCGTGGGCGAGGCCATGTCCATTGGCCGCACGTTCAAGGAATCCTTACAGAAGGGATTGCGTTCGCTGGAGATAGACCGTTACGGCTTGGGAGCGGACGGCAAGGATGCGATGGTTTTCCATGATCCCAACCATCCCCGTTATTGCGATCCCCAGGATCCGCGTACGCGGGAAGAGATCGTCAAAAAACTGGTTCGTCCCAATCCCGACCGCGTCTTCTATATCCGGCACGCATTTCAAATCGGGATGACCGTGGACGATGTATACAATTATACTAAGATCGATCCCTGGTTTCTGACGAATATGGCGGAAATCATGGCGATGGAAGAGCGATTGCAGGAATTGAAATCGGAAATAAGACCATTTCTTTGATAAATTGGATGGTGGCAAGGGTAAGGTTTTTTCTGCCCTTGAGCGTTTCCCTCTATGTTAACAAAAAGAAAATTGTAAGCGTCTAATGAACGAAATCGAGTTGAAAAATATTCTGTTGGAAGCGAAGCAATTCGGATTTTCCGACCGGCAGTTGGCTTGTTTATGGGGCGCGAAGGAATTGGATATCCGACGTTTGCGCCAGCGGTTGGGCGTGATGCCGGTTTATAAGACAGTCGATACCTGCGCCGCCGAATTTGAAGCTTATACGCCTTATCATTACTCCACTTACGAAACCGAGAGCGAAATTCGTCCCTGCGCAAAAGAAAAGATCATTATCCTTGGCGGCGGTCCCAACCGCATTGGCCAGGGCATCGAGTTCGACTATTGCTGCGTCCACGCCGTTATGGCGTTATCAGAGATTGGCTATGAAACCATCATGGTCAACTCCAATCCGGAAACCGTCTCCACCGATTACGACACCGCAGACCGGCTTTATTTCGAACCGCTGACGTTCGAAGACGTTATGAACATCATCGAGGCGGAAAAACCCAAGGGGGTCATCGTCCAATTCGGCGGCCAGACGCCGTTGAAACTCGCCGTTCCTCTCGAACGCGCGGGCGTTACGGTTTTGGGCACGTCGCCGGATTCCATCGACCTGGCGGAGGATCGCAAACGCTTCGGCAAGCTCATCGAAGATATGAAAATCGAGCAGCCGCCCAATGGAACCGCCACTTCCTTTTCCGAAGCTAAAGAGATCGCCCAACGATTAACCTATCCTGTTCTTGTCCGCCCTTCTTACGTCCTTGGAGGCAGGGCGATGGAGATAGTATACGACGAAAAAAGCCTCTCTACTTACATGGCAAAAGCCGTGGACGCTTCCCCGGAGCATCCCATTCTCGTCGATAAATATCTCGAAGACGCCATCGAAGTGGATGTGGATGCCGTCGCCGATGAGGAAACAGTCTGTATCGGCGGCATTATGGAACATATCGAATATGCGGGCATCCATTCCGGCGACAGCGCATGCGTCATTCCGCCGCGCACGCTCTCTTCCAAGACGATCGAAACGATCTGCCGCCAAACGAAAGACCTCGCTAAGGCGCTGAGCGTAAAGGGTTTAATGAATATCCAATACGCCGTTACCCGGCGGGACGGACAGGAAAAAGTTTATGTTCTCGAAGTGAATCCCCGCGCTTCCCGCACGGTTCCCTTCGTCAGCAAAGCGACCGGCGTTCCCCTGGCCAAGATCGCGGCTCAGGTGATGGTGGGCGTTCCCCTTGCTTCATTCCATTTGCCCGAACTTCCGACAATCTCGCATATCGCCGTCAAAGAAGCTGTGCTTCCCTTCGTGAAATTTCCTGGCGTCGATACGCTTCTTGGTCCGGAGATGCGCTCCACCGGCGAAGTGATGGGCATCGATACTGATTTTGGACGCGCTTACGCCAAGGCGCAGGCGGGAGCGGGCATGACCCTTCCTTCCTCGACGCCATCCGCCGACAAGCGGCAGGTAGTAATTAGCGTCAACGATCGCGATAAACCCGCTATTCTCGATTCCGCGCGCCGGTTGGAGGGGATGGGTTTCGAAATTTTATCTACAGGGGGTACCTGTACTTATCTCCAGGAGCAAACGGTTGCGTGTAAACGAGTTTATAAAGTGCTGGAAGGCCGTCCGAACATTGTGGATATTTTAAAAAACGGCAATGTTGCGCTGGTAATAAATACTCCAATGGATATGGAATCCGCCTATGACGAGCGCGCCCTTCGCCGCTCTGCGTTGGAGCAAAACGTGCCCTATGTTACCACTGTAGCCGCCGCCCGCGCCGCAGTGCTGGGGATTCAGTCCAATTTGAAACAAAACCTTCAAGTGAAGGCGTTGCAGGAGTATTTTAAGAATGATGAATTGTGAATTAAAAATTAAAAATTAAGAATTAAGAATTAAGAATTAAGAATTAAGAATTAAGAATTAAGAATTAAGAATTAAGAATAAGGGGGAGACGACCATCAATGAGCGCTTTCGACAAAAAAATCGCATTCGTAGGCGGAGGGAATATGGCGGAAGCCGTTCTTTCCGGATTACTTCGCAACCATACCGTCAGCGAGGGGGAAATTCTGGTTTCCGAAAAATCGCCTGAACGCCGCGCCTATTTGGATACGACCTATCGCGTGGAAACTGTGTGGGATAATTCCCTCGCTCCCCAGCGGGCGGCTACGGTTTTTCTGGCTGTCAAACCTCAAATCCTGGCGGAAGTGAAGGATGAATTGCGTGGGGGACTTACGGATAATCATCTCGTTATTTCCATCCTGGCTGGAATGAGCCGGGATCGGCTGGGCGCGGCGCTGGGTCATCCCGATCGCATCGTAAGGGTGATGCCTAACCTTCCCGCCCTGTTGGGAGCGGGAATCAGCGCTATCACTTTTCCCGAAACCTTGGAGGAAAGCGACCGCCAATGGGTGCGGCAAATCCTGCAATCCGTCGGCTATATCGTGGAAGTGCAGGAGCCGCTTCAGGACGTCGTTACCGCCGTATCCGGCAGCGGTCCCGGCTATATCTTCTTTCTGGCGCAGCATTTCATCGCCGCCGCCGTTTCTGAGGGATTGCCGGAAGAGACGGCGCGCAAACTGGTTACTGAAACTCTGGCCGGTTCCGCCGAACTCTTGCGCCAGCGGCCTGATTCCCCGGCGGAATTGGTGCGCAAAGTCGCCACGCCGGGCGGAACGACCGAAGCGGGACTTACCGCCTTGAAAGAGAAGGATTTGCCGGGGATGATTCACGAAATGGTAGCCCGAGCCGCCAACCGCTCCCGCGAGTTGAACCGAGGGTGATTAATAAGGCTGCAAGCTCCTGCGCTTCTTTTCTTATCAAGACGATGGGTTTTTGCCGCGCAGCCTATACAATATTTTTCTGTTGGGAACTGAAACCGCCGCTTCGGATAATAATCGGTATTTTCCAAGAGTATCCTATTAGGGGGTCTTGCCTCTCCCCTTTTTGAGGATAACGTATTATAGTTTAGTTTTAGGAAGGCAGCGGCCAAGTTGACGATGAAAATCGCTTGTGTTACCTTCCCGCAGTGAAATAGCGCAAATGACAGTAAAGGATATAAAAACCATGAGCGGAAAAAAAATTGGATCGGTCATTTTCTACTTATCTTCTTTACTATGTGCTTCTTTGCTGTGGATTCCTGGTTCGGCGATGGCTCAATACCCCGGCATGAGGGGCGGCATGGGCATGGGCGGCGGTTATGGAATGATGGGGGGCATGGGCATGGGCATGTATGGCGGGGGTTTCGATGGAACCGGCGGTTCTCCCACCATAGCGACCGTCAAATATGGAGAGAAAGTTTATGACGCTGTTTTCGGCGATCTTCTGGAATATAAAGTCTACTACATCCAAGTATTAGCCGATTCCGTCGGCAAGGATTATTACGATGACGGAACTCATGGCGACGAAGTCGCCTTCGACGGCATGCCCAGCCTTATTTATATTACCAGGGATTCTTATTTGGGGCCGTTCTCCATTAAATATAAGCATCAGTTGGAAAACATGTTGAAGCAGACGCAGGAGATGGGTCCGCTTCTTTTCTACAATTTGAACGTCGCCACAAAAGATCCCGAATCGAAAGTGGAGAAGATTAAAGACCGCAACAAGCAGATGGAATCGGAAGTCCTCGAATTCATTAAGGGGCAATTGGCTCAATTCGAAGGATACGACGATGAAAAATACGTGAAAGCCATCGATCCCACGCTCTTTGAATCGTTGGAGGGATTCGGCGGCTTCGATACGGGATTTTCGGCGGGCGGATATCTGCCCGATATGCCGCAGCCGCCGGGCTTGCCGCAGCCGGAAATGGGTCAAACCCCAACAGAAGATGTGGTAAGTCCGCAAAGTCCGCCTCCGGCTCGTCCGCAACGATCGGGACCAGCGGGCGCTCTGGATCGCGTGGGCGATACGTTGAGCGGATTAAGCGCACAGGAAGCCGCGAACGAACTGCCATAGGGAATCGGTTTTCAAACAATTCGCGAATAAGCCATGCGATTTTACACCCGGCGGGAACAACTAGAGGCTAAAATAGGCGGGGCGATCGCCTGCGATTGCCCTGGCTGTTTTTTTCTGTTAAAAAGATTAGCAGTATAGGCTTTTCTCGAAAAGAGAAAGCCGCAAGAGGCGATTTTCTTATGTCGACGTGGAATCAGAAAGAGAAAGAAGAAATCGAGTTCCGAATTCAAGCCATACAGAAATTTTTAGAATTCTGGATCCGGTATGACGAATTGTTTCAACACGCTTTTCATGAAGGATTGGACAATGTAACGCAGGAACACGAGATCGAGTTTATGAAACTCAAGGCGCAATTGGCGCGAAGACATCAATATCTTCTGGAATACTTGGGGAAAGAATATGATCGCGCCGAACCCGTTACTCCTTTTTTGTCCGATACCGTTACCTTGAGGAATATGGTGGGCATCCATCACGATTTTTACAAAAAACTGCGGTTGCAATGGCATGCCACCATGCTGCGTCTCAATGAGGCTTTGGGATACTTGATGACTCATCTCGAGTTGGAGACGCCGTTGGAAGTTTGAACCTTTTTGGTCAATGAAGCGGGGACTATCCATCGCACTGACTGTCAATTCGCACTAAGAGGAGATTGTTTTATGAATCCGCCACTGTCAAGGAAATGGTTGCAATTTCTATTGATTGCCTTAATTCCGATGTTATTCGCTGTGGGGTGCGCCAAGCGCGATGCGCAAAAAAGCCTAGACGCCGCCAACGTCGCCAAGGAAGAATCTTCCGTAGCCCAGGCGCCTCGCTACGCTAAAAAGACTTTCGACGACGCCAATAATTTGCTGCGCCGCGCCCAATCGGAATTCGATCAAGGCGAATACAAGCAATCCATCGAAACGGCGGGGCAAGCCGTCGCCCGTTTCGAAGCCGCTAAAATCCAGGTTCCCCAAGTCAAAGAGCGCGTCGATACTCAGATGGGGAAAATTAAAGACGCCATCGCCTCGGCGGAAGAAAACGTCAAAAAAGCCCGCGAGACGGGAACTCCGGAAGCCGTCAATCCCGTGGATGCTCTCGTAACGCAGATTAAAACCCGCTCCGATGAAGATTTAGCCAACGAAGTCGATCAACAAAAACTGGACAATTTCCTCGCTGAGGTCAATCTGGTCGTGGCGCAGACGGAGGCGCTGGCGAACGCCCACCTTCAACCCCAAGCGGCGCAAGCCAAGCAGGAAATTCAACAATTGGTTTCCGACGCGCAGATGCTCAAAGCGGATGCCCATGTTCCGGATAAATACAATGAAGTGATGGAAAAAATCAAAGCCATGGATTCCGCCGAGCGCGACGGAAAATGGCAGGATATGATCACTATCGCCGGCGAGGTTCGTCAACCGCTCAACGAAATTATCTCCGCCGCCCAAGAAAAAGCGGCCGGCGACATCCTGCAGGAGATCCTGGGCGAAATCGCAAAAGCTAAACAATTGAGCGTTCCGGATGTAGAAGCCTACAATACGTCGGTCGCCCAGGCCGAGGAAACGCTGAAAACCGGTCAAACGGAACTGCAAAATCAACAATACGCCAACGTGATCGCCGCCGCCAACGAATGCCGCCGTCTGCTGTCGGCCGCCAACGAGTCTCTCGGCGGGGTGGCTCAACAAAGCGTCGATAAAGCGGATGCCAACGTACAGGAAGCGATCGCTAAAGAAGCTCCGAAATACGCTCCCGCCGTCCTCGCCCAGGTGCAGGAAGCCATTGCGGGCGTGAAAGACTTGATTCAAAACAAGCAATTCGCCGCCGCTTACGCCAACGCGAAAAAAGTCGAACAAGCCAGCCTGCAAGCCATCGCCGCCGCCCGCAGCGGCAAGGCTCAAACCGCTTTGGCGAAAGTGGAAGGGCCTTTTTCCATTCTCTATGGACAGGGCGGCTCCCAGTACGCTTCCGAAGCTTATTCGAAAGTGGAAGCGGCGGTGAAGGACCTTCGCGATAAAATGAAATCCGGCGAATACGAAGCCGTGGAATCCGGCGTGGACGCCGCCGCCGCCCTGGCGGACGAAGGCATCAAAGCCTTGGAGAAAGCGGCGGGCGATTTCATCGCAAAAACGCAAACCGCCTTGGATGACGCCAAAACGGCTAAGGCGACCGAATGGGTTGGCATGCAATACGCCAACGCCGTCAATTTGAAAGCGGCCGCTGCGGAAGAACTGAACAAGCAGCGTTTTCTTTCCAGCATCCGCAAATCGGAAGCCGCCATCCAAGCCGCCAAAGAGTCGGAAGGCAAAGCCTATCAACTGCAATCGAACCAAAATTTAAACAAAGCCAACGATTTTATGATCCTGGCCAAGCAAGCCCGTCAGGATCAACTCAGCCCTCTCGCCTATCGCAAAGCGATGGAAGCGCGTGAGGAAACGACTGCTCTTATCGCCAAAAAAGAATTTAAACCAGCTTACCAGAAATCCATCGAAACCGCCCAATTATCCGAAGATGCATTGAACAATTTAGTTATCGCGGCGCGCAATAAAACCGATTCCGCTCTCCAAGCCCAATCGATGACCTATTCCGAGCCGGAAATTCAAAATGCGCTTTCTCTTCTCAATCAGGCTGAAGAGGCGCAAAAAGCGCATCGCTACGAAGACGCCAATCGATTGGCCATCGAATCGGCGCAATGGGCGGAAAAGGCGGAATATTTTACGTGGAAGCAGCGCAGCTACGCCCTTTTGAAAGAATTGGAAGGCATGAAAGAACAACTGGATCGCCAGTTGGCTCCCGAAAAGAAGCCTTCCCTTTACAGCCAGTCCCTGGTTAGCCTCGCGGAAGCTAAAGTCAAGCAGATCGATCAGGAATATAAAGCCTCCTACGAACATGCCGACGCCGCTTGCCAGGCGAGGGATCAAATCTATGCGGGGATGAAGGAAGACCTCGAACGCAGCGCGGCGGAGTACAGCCAAACAGCCTCTTGGATCGGCGAACACGCTCTCGACCAGGAAGGCCGGGAAATCAAAACCGGCCTCCTCGACGGCGTAGCCGAATTGCAGCGGTTGATCTCTCTCCAGGATTGGAAAGCCGCGTTCGCCAAGGACGAAGAGGTAAGAATAATCTCCCAAAAAACTACGGCGAAAACGGAAAGCCGCAACCGCTCCATTCTCGCATATCAATTAAAGTCGGAATTGAAGCCGTATGAAAAACAGGACGCTCTCAGCATTGTTCCCGAACAAGCCCAAGCGTTGAACGGCGCTTTGAAATCCCTATCCTCTCCCCAGGAAGGCGAGACCTACGCCGACGTTTACAAAAAATACGAAGAAGCCGTAAAAACGAAGGAGAAATTGCCCGAAAGCATTCAACAGCTAGCGGCGCAGCGGACGGAAGAGATCGGCTCGACGCTAAAGGAAGCCCAGGATGCGGGCGCGTTGAAGTATTATCGGGATTGGTTCCGGACGCTTTCCTCCGATCTCCAATGGTTGCGCAATTCTGTGCGGGGCGATGACTACAAAGGCATAGCGACGCGGCTGAAAAAACTGGAAAAAGAAGCGCCTGAAATTCTGGTCTCGACGAAGACGGCCGTCGAAGAAGACAATTATCTGCAATCTTTGAACGACTTCCTGAAAAGGATGAATACTACGCTGCAGGATTTCGGCTTCATCGGCGCCATGCCGAGAGATTTGATTCTCGCCGCCCGTTCGACGGAGCATAAACTGGACGAAACCTTAACCGATATGTACCGCGCCTTGCAAGGCAAACTTACGGCGAAGAATTTTCTATTGAACGCGCAAAGCCTGGAAGAAAGCGTCAAGGAGATGGCTCCGCCCAAGTCGTTGGAATCTTTCCATAAAAAAGCAATTGCTTCCTTTACCCACTTCCGTAAGGCGGCGGAAGGCTTTTATCACTATGGACAGAGCGACGCCTTTGATCTTAAATACCGCGAACGAAAACTTGACGCGTCGTTCGATCATCTTTACAAAACGCGGGATATCAACGAAGATTTGATGTTCGTTATCGATTCTTTCCGCAAAATGGAACCCATGGAGAAGTTTTATTGGGACCTGCGGCGGTACGAAAACAAAGTCGGCGATTTCTATTTCTCTTACGAAACGGAATAATTTCGCCGAACGATTGAAATGCGCTCTGGTTTGCGCCTTTTACGAACGAAAACGAATGGAGCAAGACGCAAACAGGTGGGGAACTTATGACGTTCATTGATTACATCGAGTATGGCGTAGGCCTAGCAATACTGGTTTTCATCGCGTTTGTTGTCGTAAGTCTCGGATGGTTCAATAAAGAGTGATGAAAAAGAACGTTCGGAATCCGTTGCGTCTTGCAGCCGCCTCCCAAAGAAGGCGATGCGGCAAGCCATAATTCGCAAATTTTCGAGATTTTTCTTGTTGCATAAGTCATGGGTTTAAGTTGGTTGTTTCGTTCTCTCTCAATCCTCTCTTTTCTTATGGAGAGGGGAAAAATGATGAAATTGAAGGGTATAGACGATATGGAACGAGGAGGGGAGCATTCTTCTCCGCGCATCGCTTCCGAAAAAAAATAATTAAAGGCGATTCTTCTTATGGTTGCTGACGTTCCAGCGGAAATCTTGATCCAACGTTTGCAGGAATATATCAAACTCTGGCAGAAATATATGGTTTATTTCGAAAGGGCGCTCGCTTCGGAGGAGGTAACTCCGAACGACGAGAAGGATTTTCGCGCTCTCCAGGTCGAATTGACCCGTAAAGCCCAGTTTCTCAGTATGGCCGTTCCGGAAAAAGTATTCGATTTATGGAAGGATATCAAAAAGCTATTACTGGATACTCCTTCTCTATACATCCTTAAGCGCGAAGTCCCCATCCGCATTGCCGCTTTCAAAACTCTGTGGCACGATGTTTCCATCGCATTAAATCAAAAGCAAGGGCTTTTGCGTACGGTTCTCGAAGAAAGGGATTTGAAGAAAAGGGGCGCTAAGCGGAGCAAATAAGGCGGAGAAGACCGGTTCGTTCGATTCGAACTACACTGTCATTAATGTTTTTTTCCGAATATAGAATGGTGTCGAGCGTTTTCGGGGGATCATTACGTTCTCTCGATAGAATTGGCGGCGTACGATTTCAAGTTGTTTCCTCTCCCTCACCTACTTCTAAGTCGATATAATCGTCCAGATGGCATTTCTCGAAAAGCGTCATTAAGATGGGATTTACGACCACTTTCAACCTCCCTTTTCGCTTGTCGATTTCCGACTTCGTTTTGACAACGACGCCGATGCCAAAACTGTCGATATAATCGATCTGCGTTAGGTTGAGAATAATATCCGTCATGCCGTCGGCGATCGCTTTATCGATATGCCGTTGCAATCCTTTAGCATTGGTGATGATCAAATCGCCAATGGCGCTGACTTGAAAGCATTCGTCCGTTTTGATTTCTTTTACGATTAATCCTTCTGAGCTCATCAGTGCGCCTTTCTCAACCATTCGCTCTATACAATATTATCCAGTAAATATCCACGTTTGACAAACGCTGCGCTTCCCTTTCTTTCCATCCGGCAGGGGTAACGCCGTCATACGATCTCGCCGCCGCTGCTTCGGCTTGTCCTTTTAGCCAACGAAAAGGAGATTCCAAACGGAGATAGAACAAAAAGCTTCGCGCCATGGAATACTATTATCCCGAATTCAACCGCCTTCTGTCCAGGGGATTCTTGCTAATCCGCGGAAAAAGTTAGCAATGACGCAAATATTATGCGTTGTCTCTTCGCTTTCCGGCCCGGCGCCAGTCTTCCGCCTGTTCGCTGAGCAAAAGACCGAGGAGGAGATGCAGGGGAATATAGATTTGGCTGAATAGATCCCAATCGATCCAGCCTAAATCGGGATGCCATAAAGTATGCCAGAACAATCCGATCGCGCTGCAAAAAAGGAGATAACGCTTGAAATCTCCGTCTATCATGCGCCGGAAATAGAAAAGCAGCGGCCATTCTGCGGGCAGGATGCCAAAATAGGATGCGCAGAGGTGAAAATAGGTTTTGACGTAGAGATGAATCCACGTGAAAAAAGTAAAATGCTGGCCTTTCCGGTTGATTTTGAACCAGGGCACCAATCGTCCTATGTTGATGTTAATTCCTTCATGGGGCAAAGCCGTATTCAATAGAAGATAACCGCCGATATAGAACAAAAACGGCAATAGGAATTCGTAGGGACGATAATCCTTTTTCTTCGTCATAATCCAAATCAAAGGCGGAAGGTAAAATAATGCCAGTCCATGAAAAAGCGCGGCGATGAAGAAGCAAAGCGCGCCCGGCCACAATCTCGCTTGGCCTAGCAGATATTTCTCGACGTAGAGAAACGTCAACAACAAAAATAAATTGATCCAGGCGTAATTTTCCACTTCTCCCGCAAATACCATGAAGGATCCCGTAAAGATATTCGCTATCAGAAATAGGGGATGCCGGCGGATGGCGAACAATACTTGAAGAGCGATCGATCCCGCCAAGGCGCTGCTGGCGCTGGTCGTATACCAGCCCCAATGCGTCGACTTGGCCAACTGCGCCATCGATTCCGCATACGCCCCGCAAGAGAGAAAAGCGTCCAACGCCGGATGGGCGCCTATCGACATCGTCCGCATAGGCTTCATGACGGCGTTGACGGCGGCGGCAATATACCATTCGGCAGTATATTTAGGTTCAAAAGGACGCAGGATCAGGTACGCTGCGCGATGCGCCACAGCCGTCAAAGGAGAGTGCATGGTAACCGCCCATCCTTCTTCCGCCAGGAAGGCGATGTGCGAACCATCGCCGGAATAGGGCAAATAGAAAATTCCTATACTGTAAAATAAAAAGAAAAACAGAATCAGGAAAACGATTCTTCCAAACAGGACTTTTCCGAAAAAGGCGATTCGAGCGAGGCGGCGGGATTCGTTCATGGAAAGAAACTAACCATGGGCATGGCGATTATTCCAGTTTATCGGTGGATTAGGGATATCATAACGGCGAAAATCGATAACGGGCAAGAATTCCAACTCTTGATCGAGGTTTTTTTCTTGTTTTTGAAAGAGAATCTTTGGAGAAAGGCGGAGAATGGGAGTAGGGAGGACAAGCTTCGTTTTGATCCCTCCTCGCACGGCGAGCGCCGGAATCATGCAACAAGAAGCCGCGCTTGACGTTAGACAAAAAAGACGAAATAACTTTTAAAGCTAAGACCTGAATTCTTGGCTGTAGGCAAAATGCGAGCAATTAATGAATTTCACCCTCTTTCCGGCTCCTTTTTTATGATAAAGTAAGGCGGATTCGCACGAGGGAGAGAAGATATTTCAAACTTGATATTATTTTAACATCATCGGTTTTGAGGAAAGGATTGTCCAATGTCAGGAAAACGTTGGATTTGGATCGGTTGCGGCGGTTGTCTTGGCCTCATCGTCATTTTCATTTTAGTAGCGGTAGGCGGGTTTTATATGGTGGCGAGAAACTTTACGCAAATGGCCAAGAATATGGAGGAATATCAACAAAAATCCGAGGCTCTCGACAAGCAGTATCCATTCGCCGAGCCGCAAGACGGCAAAATCGATCCCGAGCGTTATAAGCAATATTTGCAAGCGCGGAAAAAGATCATTGTCTACGCCGAAGAGGAACTCGATTGGTTCAAGAAATTCATCGAAGACCCCCAAAAAAAGGGAGGCTTGTCCACCATCAAATTGATCAAAAATTTCATAACCTTGATTCCAACCTTTGCGAAGATCGGTCTGATTCAAATTGACTCCTTGGAAGCCATCAAAATGTCGCACAAGGAATATTCCTATATGACGGGGATTACCGCCGGCGAGACGCTGCACTGGCTCGATCTCGATCCGGCGGACGAAAAACACTCCGTCGCCATGAACTATTGGAAGCCGATGGACGATATGGATAATTCGATTCGCGAACAACATAAGAAAAATCCTTCCAGCCGCATCGATGTTGGACCGATCGATCGCAAACGCTTTTTGGAAGCGGTAGAACCGTTTAAAGATGCGGAAGGCGTTCGTTCGGATATGATCTGGTCGAATAAAGACGAGATTTTTCTCGATTCTTTCGCCATATTCGTCGATGCGCTCACTCTGGCGGACGAGTATCGCTATAACGAATGAACTTGAAAACAGCAGTCGTTGGTTAGCGGCTTGTGGTCAGTAAAAAATAAAGGAATTATGAAATACGCTTCTTTCTTCTCTATTTGGGAAAAATATTATTATGCAACATTATTAAAGATAGAGATTATCATTGCGTAATCTATTGATACCGCCGTTTTTAGGATATTCTGGCGTTATGAAAAACGAATCCTCTTCCAATAAACAGCGCGATATTCTTATCGTTGATGACGAGCGAATCAATCTCGATTTGCTCAGCGCTATTTTACGCCTGGAAGGTTATGGAGTTCGTTGCGCCGAATCGGGGGAGGAGGCTCTGGATGCGGTCGAATCGAACCTGCCGGATCTGGTCATCATGGACGTATGCATGCCGGGTATTAGCGGCTTCGAGGCGTGTCAAAAGATCAAATCCTTCAGCAACGACAATTACGTTCCCGTTATGCTCTTGACCGCCTTATCGGAAACCAGCCGCAAGGTCGAGGGATTGGATGCGGGAGCGGACGATTATCTGGTCAAGCCGCCTCAAAAAATGGAACTATTAGCGCGGGTGAGATCGTTATTGCGCATACGCGATCTCCAGCATCGTCTTTTGGAGGCGAATAAGAAATTGGAGGAGTCCAACCTGCAGCTGTCGGCGGCTCAAAAAACCATCGAAAAAGACATCGCTTTGATCGCGGATATTCAACGTTCATTTTTGCCCGCCCGTTTTCCTCTCCACCCGGAGATCGAATTCGGCAAGTATTACGAACCCTGCGCCCTCGCCGGGGGCGACTATTTCGACGTCATCGAAGCCGGGAGGGGGAAGTGGGGAATTCTTATGGCCGACGTGACGGGGCATGGCGCACCCGCCGCCGTCGTCATGGCGATTACCCACACGATCGTTCATTCCTTTTTGGGCGCCTTCCATTATCCGAGCACGGTGTTGAAAGCGACGAACGAAAAACTGAACGCTCATCTCGCTCCTACTTTTTTCGTTACCATGTTCTATGGCGTTCTGGATTTGGAAAAGATGATATTTCGCTACTCCTCCGCCGGACACGAACCGATGATGCTTTTCCGGGCGAGAGAACGAAAAGTGGAGTTATTGAAGACCGAACACGGCTACCCGCTGAAACTTATGGAATCGGACGATTACGATGAAAAGGTCATTCGGCTGGAACCCGAAGACAAGATCGTTTTATTTACGGACGGCTTGGTGGAATTCCGCAACGAACGGAAAGAACTTTTCTCTCCCGAACGCTTGGAAGGACTGATTTTGAAATATCATCATCTCCCGCCTCAGCCCTTCGTCGACGCCATCATCGCCGAGGTGAAATCTTTCAATTCCTCCGCGACGTTCAAGGATGACGTTTCGCTGCTGGTGATCGAGGGGAAAAGGCCTCTGGAGCGTTTTCCCTGATCTTTCTCCGTCGAGCGCCGTACTCTCCCAAATGCTTCAAGCGGCGCACGAATTCGGAGAAAACGGGATCAGCTGAACGTCTTTTCGTAACGTTGTTGGATGTCTTTAAAGTTGATGTCTACGGAATAGACGCTGCCATAGGCTTTTCTTGCTCCTTCCTTATCGCCCATGTCCTCCAACGTCAAACCCAGATAATAGT
>JBFMBP010000173.1 GCA_040755155.1 Candidatus Omnitrophota bacterium
CAAAGTAGTTTTTGCCCTTGAATATCCGCTATGGATGCGTCTTATGAAAGACACTGCCAATAATCCTGCGGTTCAGCGCTTCATCCTCGCGCCCCATCTCTGCCTGATTCCTCTCTTCCTATTCTTCTGGCATTTCCGAGCGCGGCGCATGGACGGCGACGGCGAGTTGATCGGACGCATCACGGAAGGGGGCAAGTGGTTCGTCAAAAACGAGATGTTTTCCCAGACGATTCTGCAAGCCTTGCATCAAACGCTGGCGCCTTACCTTTGGACGCCGATGGAAATCATGAATCTTGCTTCTTGCCTGGCGGGAACGCTCTCGGTATGGCTGCTCTTACACTACGCCCGCCGTTTTTATCGCTTGCCGCTCTTCTGGCCGCTTCTTTTGTTTCTCTCATCTGGCTTCCTGATCTACTCCTGCGGCAGGACGGAATATTACCCACTATTTCTGCCCGCCATGATCTATTACGGCCACTGCGCTTTGGAATACCTGGACGGTGAAAAGGATATGCTCTTCGTCGCTTTCGTCTTCGTCTTGGCCGCCTCGCTGCATTTCGCCATGATGATCGCCCTGCCCTCGCTGTTACTGCTACCGTTACTAACGCAACGCCGACGCGATTATCGCCGCATCGTATTCGGCCTGCTGCCATTGATTCCGCTCTTCGTCATCCGCAATTACCCCCAAATTGCAGGTTTTAAAGCCGCATCCTTATCGCCCGTTTTGAATTTTCTGCCGCTTTTCTACTCCGAGGATATGAATCGTTATTACTCCTTTTTCCAATGGGCGCATATTGCGGATTGGCTTTACGCATGGACGATGCGTTCCTGGATTTTCTGGCCTGCGGTCATTTTCGGCTTATGCCAGCAAGGGATGCGCAGTTTGTTAGATAAAAAGAGGTTTTTTCTTTTCGTTTATACGCTTTCGTTTACATTATGGAGCCTTGTATGGCATCCCGATCTCGGCATGGCCAAGGATTGGGACCTCTTCGCCATCGAAGCGGCGCCCTGCCTCTTGTTGCTAATCGCCTACCTTCCCAGCCTACTTTCCAATCCCTTCCATCGAACCGCGCTCGCCATCGCGTTGGCGGCGTCGATCGCCATGGCGGCTTCTCATGTATTCGACGCTTCCCTGCCCCGCCGGGGCTTTGGCTCCATCCTTGTGGATGTAGATAGCCCCGGCGCTTGCCGCCTCAAGATCGACGGCGCCATTCGCCCTTATTCCATTCCTCGTCTTGTCCAAGGCGTCCATGAAGCCAAGCTGATCGACCTCTCCCGCCGCCGCGTCCTGGATTTTCACATCATTGTTTCTCCTGGGATTATGACGAAGGTCGTTATCGATCGGACTCAGGAACCGGCGGAGTTTTACAAAGAAAAAACTCATTGATTTTTTGCTTACTCTTTCACGCTGGGTACAATAAACGCATGATTCGTCAACCTGCAATCGTCCATCGTCCCTATCCCATTTCAAGAGGTGAAATTATGCGAAACAATCGCAAAAGAATTGGTTTGGCCGTCGTATTCCTGTCGTTGATTGTTTGTACTGTCTTTTCCGTAAAAACTTTTTCCCACTGCCAAATCCCCTGTGGCATCTATGACGACGATATGCGCATCGCCATGCTTAAGGAAGACATTCTAACCCTGGAAAAATCCATGAAATCGATCGAAGAACTTTCCAAAGATCCCGCGAAAAACGCTAACCAACTTATCCGCTGGGTGCAGAACAAGGACGCTCACGCCGAAAAAATCGACGAGATCGTTACGCAGTATTTTATGACCCAGCGCATCAAGCCCGCCGAAGAGAGCGACGCCAAAGCCTACGCCGAATATACAAAGAAATTGGTTCTTCTGCATAACATATTGATCGCCTCCTTGAAATCCAAGCAGACGACCGATCTCGCCAATGTGGAAAAATTGAATTCGTTAGTCGATCAATTCGCCGCCGCTTATTTTGGTCCCGATCATAAGCCCCATTCTCACTAATCGATTTCGGCTTAGAATAGTTTAATTAAGGATTATCACCGCAATGATGAAAATGAGAGGAATGAAAAGATGGATCGGCGAGATTTTATAAAATCGACGTCTGTAATAGGAATGTCTGCCGTCATAAATCCCGTCCTGGCCGCCGGCGAAAGGAAACTCTCCTTGCAACAAAGGTCCTACGGCGATACAGGCCGGAAACTGTCCATTATTGGCTTTGGCGGCATCGTTGTCATGAATGCGGAGCAATCGCATGCCAACGAAATCGTCGCCCAAGCCGTAGAGCGCGGCGTCAACTATTTTGATGTTGCCCCTACTTACGGCGACGCGCAGGACCGCCTCGGCCCCGCATTGGAGCCATTCCGCGACGGCGTTTTTCTGGCCTGCAAAACGACGCAACGCTTGCAAAAGGGCGCGGAAGAGGAATTGCATGATTCCTTAAAGAAACTGCGCACCGATCATTTCGACCTCTACCAACTGCATGGATTGGCCAAAATGGAAGATCTGGATGCTGCGACGGGAACAGGCGGAGCGTTGGAAACGTTCGTCAAAGCGCGGGAAAAGGGATTGATCCGCTATATCGGATTTTCCGCCCATTCGGCGGAAGTGGCCGTCGAGGCGATGAATCGCTTCGACTTCGACTCCGTCCTCTTTCCCTTCAATTACGTTACCTGGCATGAAGGAAGCTTCGGCCCCCAGGTTCTAGCCAAAGCCAAAGAGAAAAACGTCGCTCGCTTGGCGCTTAAAGCCATGGCGCATTCCCCCTGGCCTCAAGGCGCCTCGCGGGAGAAATACGGCAAGTGCTGGTATCAACCGGTATTGGATGAAAAGGAAGCGGACCGCGCCTTGCGCTTCACGCTTTCCCTGGACATCACCGCCGCCATCCCGCCGGGAGAGGAAGCGCTTTTCCTGCAAGCGCTGGATATCGCTGAACGTTTCAGCGTCCTTACGCCCGAAGAGGAAAAAGAGGTCAAGCAAATGGCCCAGGGAGTAAAACCTATCTTCCACAGCGCGTAGCGATTGGCGATTGGTCAAAGAAATCCAGCCCAGGAATGATTTTCCTGGGCTGGATTTTTCTGCATTTGAATACGTCATTACGATCTCTACCTGTAGGGTGGAGTCAAAGCGAAGCGCAACCTAACGTTATGACTCGCCATTCCTTGCAACCAAGAGACCATATCAAATCGAAGGATGAAATTGAAAACAACAAAAACAATTGTTACTTATTCGATCTTGATAAGCCAAGTATCCATTAAAAACTTGTTATTGCCGAACCTTCGCATCAGGAGTAGCCGCTGCTGGAACTCCTAAAGGAATGGCGGGGGAGAGCGGGGGATGGGCGCTGTCGAAATAATTGACATTGGTGAATACGAAAAGATAATCCTTATCGCCCAGTTTAATTTCGGCCAGATTGCGGTGATAAGGATCGGCTTCTTCCGAGACGTTGCAAAAGATAATCAGGTTCTTCGACTCTTCGCTTCGGGGAAAAGCAAGTTGGAAAATCGTATACGAGTCGTCTTCTTCGACTTCGAAAGTCAAATCCCGCAAAACCATCCGCAGTTGGCGCCCGCCGGACAGGATTTTGATTTTATTGGTCAAATAGTAATACATCGCCGGTTTCACGGCGCTCAGTTCTTCTGCGCTGAGCAGGTTATTTCCGTTCTTGTCGGCGGGAAAAAGTTCCAGCGTGCAGATCAAAGTGAAACGCAATTCGACGCGCACTTCCGTAGCCGAGACGACGATGCTGGAAAAAGAGACGCTGTTGAGATGAGCCTGGCAGGGACAGGAGAGGATGAGAAGCAAGGTCGAAAAGAAAAGACGCGCCATGATTATCTTATCCCTTACAATAACAGATTATCGTCAGTAATCAACCATTTTCTCATGGCGGGCTGCGCTTCGCTTTGAACTTGCCCTACAGCGGAGGATTATGGCGTTATTAGTCTTTTTTTTATTTTCGCTTTCATTTGCGAAGAACGGCGGGCTTAAGAGTCCACGCTTGCAATTTGGCGATTTCCATCATTTTCGGCGCGTTGAATCCATTAGGGAAAATAACCCATCCCCATAAATTCGGTCCATCGTCCGCTACATATTTGCGCGCTTCGAAATTCCCTTTACGCAGAGAAATTGACGATATTTGCCCCGGCGATTTCCATTCGTCCGTCAAAAGAACAGCCAGCGTAGCGGCGAAATCTTCCAAGCGCCAAGGCTGACCATCCGTCCAAACCACGGAGGGCAACTGCTCCGTCCGATCGATCGTTTCGACGATATCGCGAGCCGTTTGTTTCATAGCGTTCCAGGATGCTTTCGCCTCTTCCGCAAATCGATCGGGAGCGCTGGCGGGACCATAGGCGAATTTGAGATGCGACGCCGAGGGATAGGATGTTTGGAGCAGATCTTCTTCATCTTTCAATTGGGTTGCGCGATCGAGAATATCTGCTAGGGCGTATAGGCCTTCGGCGGCGGAGACGATTCGTCGGGCGTCGAGTGGAACAAAAGAGATTCGTTCCGAGAAACTCGCGGCGATTTTCTGCAAATCATTCTTATCCAATGGTTGGTTGTAGGCTTCATCGGCGTAAAGAGAAGCGATTTCTCTGGCCGTAACCAATTGAACGGAATCTTGTTGGATGACATGATCGAGATATTGTTCGAAGATGCGGAAAGCCTGCTCCGTCGCTTCCGGAGATTTTTTCGGCGGCAATTTCCATTCTTCGCGGGGAGGATTGGCGCCCTTGGCGAAATTGACGCCGTCCCAAAATTGTTCGTGAACCCATTCGCAGGGATGATAATAAATGCTGATGATGCCGCCGCCTTCGCCGATCAGCTCCTGGCGCGCTTTATCGAAGCGGCGGCAGGCGTCTTGCAGAGATTCGTCAGTCCAGTCCCTGGTGCGGACCACGCAATCGCCCAGTTCGAGGATGTTGAGAACGCCGCCGTAGCGGAAGGGGCGGTCGTTCAGGTTAACATGCGAGGTTTCATCCAGATAGAGCGGGATGTTCCATTGACGTAAGGCGGCGTAACTTTCCGGCGTCCATGAACTGCCGGGCTGGCCGTAGCAGGAGGGAGATACGCCGAAGGTTTCGTTCAGCCATTGCAAGCCCAAGCCCTCGCGGCGGATGAATTCCTGTACGCCTTCTTGCCAATCCAAATCGCGGGAATATTCCGACGGCGTGGGGTGTACGCTGTGATAGGTGGAGTGATAGGCGATATCGTGGCGGGAAAGAGCCAGGATGACGTCCTCGCGTCCTCGTTCCCTTAAAACCCGCGCTTTCTCGCCGACGATTTTGAACGTAGCGCGGACGCCCCGGGCGGAGAAGATTTCCGCCAGGCGCATGGCGGCGCCGTCCGATTCCGGCAGGATATAGTCTTCCGTATCGAACCAGAACGTAACGTAGACCGTAGGATGTTTATCCGCGTCTTTTACTGGTTTTTCCCCAGCGAACGACGCTAACGCTCCGATAACGATTATGTCGAAAAACAATGCGATTTTAGAGAATTTCATCTTCCCGCCTCCATGTATCAATACTTATTCCAATGTTTAAGCGGCGCGGAGCTGCCGCCGGAAAAGGCTCCTATAGCCGCCGGTACGCTGTAACATTGCTCGTAATAATCGCCAAGGGCGGGGATATCAATGGGAAGCGATCCAAAGATTTCTTTCAAGTTTCCCGCCTTTCCCAACGCGGCGCTTTCTTTTTGAATTTGAAAACCGCCATGTTCGCTATCTATGAATTTTGGGTCTTGTTGAATGACGCGGCTCGATTCGCTGACGGGAAGCGATGGTCCTGAGAATTGACGGTTATCCAATTGAAACCATAGATTATTGGCGAAACGAAAGGTTTGCGGCTGGGTATTGGGGCCGATGTTAACGAACGTAGATACGTTACGATCGAAGACGACGATATTGTTGGCGAAGACGTTGTTGCGGCAGGGGACGAAGCGCTCACCCGTGGTTTCCTGCAAAATTCTAGCAACCCATTTTTGCGGCTTGTAGATTGTATTATGGGCGAATAAGCCGTTTTCGCAGCCGACGAAGGCGATGGGCGTTTCCGCGCCGATAAATACGTTAGCCCAAACGGCGATATTAGCCGCTTCGTAAGGCGCATCGAGAGGCCGGAAATAGGGCAAACCTGTCGAGCCGCCCATATTAACGGCGCGTTGGCCTGCATGGTCGAAGCGGTTGGCGTAGAGAAGCAACCGGGCGCATCCTCCCTTGGCTTGAATGCCGGAACTGCCGCAATCCTGAATCGTATTATGCGCGAGGACGCCGTCATGGCATCCTACCATATCGATCGCCGATCCCCCGTCGCCGGGATTGATAACCGAACAATTTTCTACGCGGAAACGATCAAGGCCGGATAGTTTTATGCCATCATGATTGCCGGAGGGACCGATGTCGCGAACCGTCAAACCGCGAAGAATGACGTATTCCGCCGGTGTGTCATACGATCCCCCGTCATCGATGTTCACGCCATTGCCCGAAGCGCCGGAAACCGTAAAGTTTTGCAGAATCACATAACGCGGATCGGAGAGTTGAATTCCCGTCCCCCCGCCGGAGATGACGGCGGGATCTTCTCCGGTTGCGCCGCAGATGAGGATCGGCGCATGGGCTTCGCCCCGCAGGTTTTGAATGTAGTTATTGGGCGGGTATTGTCCCGGCGACATCAAGATGCGCGTTCCCGGCCGCGCTTTCTCCGCCGCTTTCGTTAAGGAACGATATGGCTTATCTTGCGTCCCCGCGCCTTGAGCGTCATCGCCGTGGGGAGATAGATAAATGGTTCTCGTATAGACGGCGTTGGCGTCGAAGGGAGCGGGAAGCGAACAATCCTGGCCAAACGCCGTAGTCTTAATAATCCAAATCATCCCCAAAAACAAAACAGCAGGAAAAAGAACGCTCTTCCCGCTGAAACGAAAAATCTTAACAGCGTCATTGACTCTCATGGATAATTCATCCTCATCATTCATTGCCGCTTACGGCCCGTAACGGACAACATTCCCTTCGCTATACAAACCATTGCTCATATCGTAACCTACGTATTCGCCCGCTTTCGGATGTCCGGCGGGATAGACGATGGAAGCCACCCATTTCGCCGTAGGGCCGAATCCGCGAAACTGCCACTCGAACTTTGTCGCCGGAAAAGCGGTTAGCTCTCTCCAATAGTCGCCCGATCTAGTACTGCCATTCGCCCAGTATCGCGTCCAATAATCGTAGTTGCCTAAGCGGTTGCTGCCGTCTTTCGGACCTTGGGTCGTATCTTTGGGGCGAGTATTGAAAGGATCTAAAGGAATAGATGACATATAGGAAATCGGCGTGGTCAGGGGAATATATCGCTCGTCCATCCATCCATAGCGAATGGGATAAAAGTTTTGATCCAGCATATACATGCGCACGGCGCTGTCGACGCTGCGCATGTCGCTGATGGAACGGGCCACCTTGGCGCGGGTTTGGGCGTTGAGAAAATTGGGCACGGCGATCGCCGCCAGAATGCCGATGATGGCTACGACGATTAGAAGTTCGATGAGGGTAAAGCCTTTGGCGGATTTCATATTGTTTCGAACCTCTCATGAATGACGGAACGGCAAAAAATCAATTTCTTGTGGTGCGGTCTTCCAGCCTGCACGAGATATACTGCAGGCAAGATGCCTGCACCCCAAGAGGTAGTCACTCGACAACAACATCAATACTTTTTGCCGGATCGTCATGAATAACTGCGGAAGATATAATATCCCTTTTCTTTCTCAAAATCTTAACTCATGTTACGCGCAATGAAAAAAGAGGAAACGGTTTGCGCCTCGTATTGAATCACGAAAACGCAAAATAAAAAAGAAAAACACGAATAAAAATTGATAATCAACCCGCTGTTGAAAGGGCTATTGTCGTTAGTCCCTTTAAAGAGGCATTTAGAATAGCTCAGCCTTTCAAGGTTAGAATGAAAAATTTCATGGATTTCGAGTTCTTTCGTGTTTTAGCGATTCAAAAACAAAAAAAACCAATTAACTGCCCTTAGTTAGGTATTTCCACGGGCAGGCGGGTTGCTTGTGCTCCCAGGCTGCGTAACATGAAATCTTAATCAAGAATCTCAAAGAAGAGAAACCTCGAAACAATTCTATTTTGACTATTTTAATCGAAAAAGCCAATCAAAAAGAAAGCAGGCGAAGAGAGAAATGAGATCGAATTTTCTTTTCCCGATTCGCCTGCATCGTTCGATATGACAATATCTATTTTTGACCGGCTAGTCCTCGCCAATTATCGTTTATACCACTCCTGCACGGAAGAACCCGGTTTTGCGCGCAGGACGAAAATGCTGTTGGAGGCGTTATGGCAGCTTAAAAACGCATATTCGTTGTCGTCGGTAACTTCGTAAGCGCGGCAATGGCTGGAGAAGGCTTCCGTCTTACCCAACGCATTCAAATCGTCCGTAGTAAAAACAGCGATCGGCGCGCCGTTGTTTTCCACTTTCAGCCCATCGGAGGAGAGTTTGTAGATTTTCAATCCGCCGATATTTCCCATGACATGAAGATAAGGACTGCCGGAAGCGACGCCGGAAATTTTGATGTTGACGATGTCGGAATCCGTTACCTCTCCTATCTCGAAAACGCTATCGACCAGTTTGGTCTCTTTGCCCGATTCCGGATCGAATACGTAAACCGGCGAAGGAACGCCAGCAGTAGCGCCTTCGCCGTAATAGATCAGGTCTTTGCCGCCGATGTAACGGATCGCGAAATTGCGCAGGCGGGCGACGGAAGAATTAAAGGTTCCATTATTCTTCCAGGCGGCGTCGCGGGTAAACGCCATGCCGTCTTTGTTCAATGGGCCGGTGACTTTGTAACGGTGCAGGGAACTGCGGCTGCCGGTATCGGTGAGGTAATGATCCGTATAAAGAAGCGTTCCATCGTGGTTGAAGTGCAAGGGATCGCAATCGGCGGAAATGTCGGCGTCAAGAATGGCTTCGTATTCCGAACCAATATCATAATCGTCGGGATAAGAAAAAAACGGCTGCGTTTCCTGTTTTTGTCCGCCATTGCCCACTAGGACGCGGCGTCCGAATTGGGAGCAGCCTTTTGGCAAGCCAATATGCGGAGTCGCCCAACGATGCGCAACTTGATCCGCATTGTCGGCGGCGCGTAACTCGGCCACGACATATTGAGAAAAATTGGCGTTGGTTCCCGAATCCTGAGTATAGAGGTAGGTTTGATCCCCGGTGGAATCCGTCAGGTTGGGACCGCCGAAGGTCCAATAATGCGGAGAAGCTCCATGCGCCTCGTCGGCCATAATCTCCACGTATTTCAGTTCCGGAGCTTTCCACCAGGCGTTTTGGGCGAACGGCGATTCGATCCCCAAAAAAACGAAGAACATCATGGCTGTCAAAAAAACATGCTGCTTATGAATTCGATGCATGATTCCACTCCTTTTTCATTGTAATAACCTTGTTTGCCGCTTGTTTGAGGATAAATGTCATTCCTTCCATATTAACATAATCCTAACGCAATTCTAACGTAATCCTAACATTACGATAAAGCTCATATTATTTTAAGAGAAGGCGCAAGTAAAATTCTTTGTAACAGGTCAGCCATCTGAAGTGAGAAAGGGAGGGAATGGGGGTAAATGGCCGGTGCGGATATATTCCCGAAGCGCGGCGACGAGGGTTTGGATCGGATGGTATCCGCGTCGTTTCAGCGTGCGAAAGATAGTCATCAATACCG
>JBFMBP010000174.1 GCA_040755155.1 Candidatus Omnitrophota bacterium
AAGACGGTTCTCCTCACCATCAGATTAAAGTGCAGTCGTATTTCGATATCGCCAAGAATGTCCATTTAGACGCATCGTATAATTATATCGACGAAATCGGCAGTTGGGGCATTCCTCCGCATGGACGGCTTGACGTGCGGTTAGGATGGAAGCCAACCCAACAAATGGAATTGAGCATTGTTGGGACCAATTTACTGGACAATCAAACGCACGAAGCGGATGGGATGTACACGCTTTACACCGAAGTCGAACGCGGGGTGTATGGTAAAGTTACGTATCGGTTTTAAATATTAAGAAGAAAAATGATTCCATCATGAAGAAATGTAGAATATGCATAGCGGTTATTATGGTTGCGCTCTTCGCCGCGATAGCCTTTTGCGAGTCGAAGATCGAGGATCCTTATAAAATTAAATCCACTTACATTATCAGTTTCATTAAATACCTCGAATGGGAGCGGAAAGACGTACTGCCCGACGATCGATCGCCCATTATTATCGGCATTTATTCGAAAAAGAACGAAGATTCGGATCAATATTTATTCCTCTTCAAGCAATATGCCGCCTTGATCAATGAAAATGCGGCCATCCAGAAAAAACTTACGAAAAATCATCCTCTCGAGATCAAACGATTTGTCTCCCTCGAAGAGGTAACGGCGCCGTGCCATATCCTCTTTCTTCCTTCCCTGAAAACGCCGCCGGAACAAGATAAAACTACCGGCGATGTATTGAATGAGTTGAAGAAAAAACTGGACGGTTATCCCACGCTGCTCGTCGGCGATGCGGAAGGTTTTGCGGAGACGATGGGCGGACACATCCATTTTGTCCTCGTCAAAGGCCGAATCGAATTTATCGTCAACCTGGAGGCGTTGAAACAATCCGGCATTCAGGTCCGCTATAGTTTGATCGAAAACGCCTATAATCCCAATAAAGAAAAAAAAGAATAAATCGGGAGATCACGAGATGAAGTCCGTATACGATTGGTCGATTAAGACAAAAATCTCGGTCATCGTGATCCTATCCTGCACGCTGGCGATAGCCACCGGCTTCGTTTATTTTATTGTTTACGAAATCGACATGATTAAAGAGGAAATGGTAAAGAATATATTTATGCAATTGCAATTCATGGAAACGCAATACTTCGCCGCCGCGCTGGATTTCGACACGCTGGACGCCGACGACGCCGTTAAAATTCTGGGCGGCAATCCCATGATTGTTTCCGCCCGTCTCTATAAAGAAAAAGAAGAAAAGCCTTATGTTGCGTATCCATCCCCCAACGCCATCGACATTCCCCCCCTAGACCTTTTCGGCAAGGAGAAAAATCATCAATTTACTAAAGACTATTTGCAAGTCGTAAAAGCGATTCCTTACGATATGGCGCAAAAAAGCGCCATATTCGAGGTGGTCTACGATTTGGGCGACTTGAAAAAACGCATCCGAAATATTTTATTGACGACCGTTTTCGCCCTCGTTCTTTCGTTGCTTATCGCCTATCTTTTGGAGATGCGCTTGATGCGGTGGATTACGCAGCCCGTTTCTCGGCTGTCGGAAACCGCGATAAAAATTTCCCAAGATCGGAACTATTCCTTGCGCGCGCAAAAACTGGGAAACGATGAAATCGGTCATTTTGTCGATGTCTTTAACGGCATGTTGGAACAAATTCAGAAACAGGACGTCGAGCTGAGAACAGCGCGAGACGAATTAGAAGACCGCGTTCAACGAAGAACCTCGGAATTAAAAAAGGCGAACGAACAACTGCTGGAACTGGATCGCATGAAATCGGTTTTCGTCTCGCAAGCGTCCCATGATCTGCGCACGCCGTTGACTACTATCAAACTCAACCTGGACAATCTCATGCGGGGCGTAGGCGGCAGCCTCAGCGATAAGCAAAAGAGCGTACTAGACCGCGCGCAAGGAGCCGTCAATCGCCTTACCCATTTAATCAATGACGTGCTTGATCTTAACCGGATCGAATCAGGGAGGATGATTCTTGAAAAAGTCAATGCGCCTTTCGACGCGTTAGTCCATAACGTAATCAAAGAGAACCAATCCGCCGCCGATCAAAAAAGAATCGCATTGCGCGCGCAGATAATGCAGGGAGAGTATCACGTCAATATCGATGCCGGTAAAATGGAGCGCGTCGTCGGCGAATTGATCGGCAACGCGATCAAATACACGCCCGAAGGCGGACGCGTCGATGTTGAAGTCAAGCGCGGGGATGGCGGACGAATTATTTTGTCGGTGGCCGATACCGGCATTGGAATGACGGAGAAGGAAAGCGATAAAATTTGGGAGCGCTTTTACCGGACGGTTTCTTCGCAGAAGGTCGCCGTCGGCAGCGGATTAGGCTTATCGATCGCAAAGGAACTAACGCAAATGCACGGAGGATCGCTGGCGGTGAAAAGCGAACCAGGGAAAGGATCCGTCTTTACCCTGGCGTTGCCGACTCTAACTTCGTAGAGGAACAAATATGCCGGAAATTCGAATTCTGATTGTCGACGATGAAAAAGAATTGGCGGAAAGCATGTTCGACCTGCTGGAATACGAAGGATATTCCGTGGAATTGGCCGGCACAGGCGAGGAGGCGTTGCAACGAGTCGATATGGCCTATCCCGATCTTTTGATATTGGATATCAAACTGCCCGGCATCAATGGACTCGATGTGCTGCAACATGTCAGAGAGACGCGTTCGTTTCTGCCCATTTTGATCGTCAGCGCCTCTTCGCAAAAAGGCACCCGCGAGCGAGCGAAGGAACTCGGCGCAGACGACGTCCTCTTAAAACCATTTGACGAAGAGGAATTGTTGTCCATTATCAAAAAACTTCTGGAAAAGAGATAAGACAATGTCAGCTCACCATTTGGAAAATCTCATATTAGTGGTGGATGACGAACAGGAAATCTGCTTGAGTCTTTGCGATTTCCTGGAATTGGAGGGCTACGAAACGATGGAAGCCTCCAACGGTTCGAAAGCATTAACCATTCTCGAAACGAAAATGCCGAAGATGATCATATCCGACTTGATGATGCCGGAAATTGATGGCTTGACTCTTCTGGATGAATTGCGCCGCCGCGATATTCAAATTCCCGTTATTATTATGACTGCTTACGCATCCGTCGACCGCGCGATTCAAGCGATGAAAAACGGCGCAGCGGATTTTGTAACCAAACCCCTCGATTTAGATTATCTCCTGCAAATCGTGAAAAGAGTTATTGAACGCATTGAGATGAGCGAGAAAATAAAAATGCAGCAGCAGCGTTTGTTCCAATCGGAAAAAATGGCCTCGCTCGGTCAACTCGTCGCCGGTCTCGCGCACGAAATCAACAATCCCATCAACTTCATCCGCAGCAATATTCAACCGTTAAAAGAATATTTGGCCGGCTATAAGAAACTTGCTTCTGCGGCGTCAAACAAAGATGCTCCATCGTTGCGGTATCTTCAAAATGAAATTAAAAAAATTCAAGAAGAATACGATCTGGATTACGCCGATAAAGATTTGGATAAACTTATTTCATCGTTTGTAGACGGAACGGAGCGCATCATAAAGCTTATTGCCGATCTACGCTTGTACTCGCATAGCGATCAAGAATACTATTCGAATTTCAATCTCCACGAAGCCATCGATTCATCATTATCCATACTAAGCCACCGATGCAAAGATCGCATTGACATCCAAAAAGAATACGGAGAGATACCTCCCATCAAATGTTCTCCTGGAAAAATCATTCAAGTGTTTGTGAATATCGTCAACAACGCCATCGATGCTATTAAAGAACAAGGAAAAATATGGATAAAAACATCCGTTGACGATGATAATATCATTATCAAAATTCGAGATAACGGCGTTGGCATTTTACCGGAAAATCTTCCAAAAATTTTCGATCCCTTTTTTACGACAAAACCCATAGGAAGCGGAACAGGATTAGGCCTTTCTATTTCTTATGGGATTATAGAACAACATGGAGGAACGATCACAGTAGAAAGCGAATCCGGGATAGGAGCAACATTCACTGTAAGTCTGCCAATTGCTAAGAATGATGTCACTAAGACCGTTATAAGTTACTAGACATAAATAGGGTTTGCTGAAAAACCTTTACTTCCGAGAAAAGAGCGGACGGAGCAGGGTAGCGGAGCCGTTCGATTGACGATCGGATAACGTCGCCTGAGAGTCCTTTCGGCGCATCCATGCGGCTCCCAGCTCGCCAAGAGCTTGCCAAAGCCTTCCTGACGCCTCTTCCATTCTCTTCCACCAAGCCAAAAGTCCAGCAAAAAGCCCTTTCTCCATCGCCAACCGATACAACTTTCCTAGATTCATGACCAGCAGATCGAGCGCAATCACCGTCAGAGACATTGCGGGCAATTTCGCCATGATTCGGTTCAGTCCATAGCGGCGTTTGCCCTCTCCGAATTTCCCTTCGATCGCCACTCGATCCCGCTCGTCTTGCCGTTCCCTCCAACACCCCGAAATACACCTGCTCTAAATGCCGGAACAAGATTCCGATTGTGGACTTGGAAGGTAAACGCGTACCCGGAAGAAAGGGCGCCCCTTTTTTCAAATAAAAAAATCCTTCTACCATAAAGAGAAATCGTTTTCATTCATAATTTCTACTTTTCGGGTTGAGGGATATCACAATGATTTTATGGAGTCAATGGTATAGCTTCATCCGCCCTTTTCAAGCCGCGTGTTCGCGTTCACCCGCGCTTCCGATCTGGTGCGGGATTTGATGGTGGCCAATGACGAATGCGCGCTGGGCCGCCTTCATCAATGCTGCTTGGGAGTCCATCTCTTGATCGTCGACGAGCTGGGATTCACGCCCTTCGACAAGACGGAAGGGGAATTGCTTTTCAATCTTCTCACCGACCGCTACGAACACCGCTCCACGATCGTCACGACAACATCGATTTTAGCGAGTGGGCGCCGGTCTTCGGCAGCGAAAAACTGACCACGGCATTACTCGACCGCTTGGTTCATCACGCCCAGATTCTCACGACCAAGGGATCGTCGTATCGAACCCGCAACCAAACTGGGAAGAACGAGTGAGCGCGCCAACGAGAGGTTGTGGATCGCGCCGCGTCTGCCGAAGCCTATGGAAAACCTAACAGCCGGTTTTCCTCAGTCTCCACAACCATACGGACGCCGAAAAATCATGGATTCTCTTAAAAATAGGCATGCAAAAAGAATTCTGGAAAGGTAAAACATTACTGGGGTGAGTCAAAATCCAATCGTCGCCCTGGGTCATTTTCCAATCGTTGCTAACAATTTACTTTGGAATTGATAAAAATAATAACTTTACATTTTTTAGTTTTTAATCTATTATGATCGATAAGAATAATCGAATATTAAGATATAATAAGAGGCAACGATAGGATGTAACGAAATGTACATGCGTTATATTACTCTACTTTTAATTCTCTTCGCCATAACCATTGCTAACGCATTGTTTATAAATGATGTAACCGCCTTGGATTTATTCCCGCTCCGCGGCGAATCCAGCGAACTTATCTTGGGTTTAGGATATCCAAGCGATATATGTTTTTCGCCGAAAGGGGATTCGGTCGTTTGCAACAGCAGCGTGGGATATCTGCTTTGGGACGTAACGAAAAATCCGCCCGAACCGTCGCTATTGCTCGATAAAAACTCGGGTTACAGACCAATTCAATTCCTTGCTGATGGGACACAGTTGGCGATAAAGAAGGAAAATTCGTTCAAGATTATTGACGTTGCAACGAAGGAAACGATTTATGAAAACACTAGTCCCGATCTACGTTACGCTTCCCTTTTCTCCCCCGACGAAAAAAAGGTCTTATCCTCTTATATGAGCAAAATCGAAATCTACGATTTGGAAGGCCGTAAAATCGTAAAAACGATACCTCATTCGTCTCCCGCCGTAGAGTTGTCCGCCGATAACCGATGGGTGGGAGTAGAAGGAACCAATGCTTCGCCCGTGATTTGGAATTATGAAACGGGAAAGCTCAAGCGGCTCCCCGACGCAGCCCATAGCGATCTTACCTTTTCCAAAGACGGGAAGTGGATGGCGACGGAATATAGCGAACCATACCCGATTGATTTCACAAAAGTTATAGAAACACATCGGATTGAGGTCATCGATATCGAAACCGGCGATACGATTTATGCGTTTACTCCAAAAGTGATTAATGCGGACGGTTGGCATGCGCCTTTGGAACAATTTTTGGATATGAAGTTTTCGCGGGCGAATCAAAATATTCTTTATATTTCGTTAATGATGACTGGCGATGTTTACGTTATCGATATAACTACAGGAAAAGCTAGGAGACTGAATACGCCGAATCTAGAGAATCTGGCATATACGATGGTTTATTTTAAGACCGATGCCTACGACAAACGCCTGATGACCTTCAACGAAGACCATATCATCCGTATATGGGACGTCGAAACGGGGCAGGAAACGGCAAGAATCGACGCCTACCCCAGGCGGTTCTTGAGCGGCGTCTTTTCCCCCGATGGAAAAAGCGTCTTAACCGGCCATTGGGAACCGCCAGTGAGAAATCCCGAAACGACCGATTCTATTTTTGTGCATCAATGGGATGTTGAAACGGGTAAGTCATTGCGTTCGCTCGCAGGCCATTCAGATGGGGTAGAGAAGATCGTCTTTACCGCAGACGGGAAGAACGCGCTCAGCGGCAGCGGCCGAGAGATCATTTTTTGGGACGCTATGGAATGGAAGCCGCTGTGGTCGATTCCGTCGAATTTCGGCCTCTCTGCGGAAGACTTAAAATCGAGATATATCGGGGCGAGTTCATCTACTTTAATGTCCGTCGCTCTCTCAGGGGATGGAAAATCGTTTGTTTCCATCTATAGGCAAGACGCCTTTTTACGGGATATGGAGACGAAAGAGATTTTACAAGTCTTCACTGGCCATTCTAAAACAATTCGAGACGTTGCCATATCGCCGGACGGATCGCTCGTAGCGACCGGGGGAGGCGAATGCAACCCGGATTTAGGCCTCTATTGGGATGCGACGGCGCGCATCTTCGACCGCCAAACTGGGAAGCAACTCGTCCGCATCCAGCATAACAATCCCGTAATCAGCGTTCAATTCTCTTCCGACGGTCAAAAATTACTGACGGGAAGTTGGGACAATACGGCGGCGATGTGGGATGTCAAAACAGGGAAACTCATCCGACGATTCGAACATGATAATTCCTGGTTGAGAAAGGCTGCCTATACGCCCGATAACAAACACATACTTACTGTTGCTTATCCTGGTTGGCGTAACAAAACCGACAGCGAAGTACGAATATGGGATTTGGATGGAAACGTTATTTATTCATTGAAACCTACGAAAACAGACAGTATGAGCTGGTTTCTCGACGCTGACCTATCGCCTGACCAGCAAAAACTGCTGACGGTAACGGATAATGCCGCTCAAATCTGGGACATTCCTGGAGTTCTCCAGAAACTCTCCATAGTTCGACCGACCAGTACCGATGTTATAGATTACTCCATTTACAAGTGAGTCAACATATAGCGAATCGCTTATACTCTTATTGAATGCTCGCGCTCATTGTCGGCGGCGTATCGCAAGTCTTCCGTGATGTCCGCCTTTTCCAGATCGGGAAATGCCTCTAGTATTTCCTTCGCCGACATGTCGTCAGCAACCATATCGACAACTGTCGCCACAGGAATTCGCAGTCCGCGCAGGCATGGCGCGCCACCCATTTGGTTTGGATTTACTGTTATTCGCGTATATTCCATTGCGGGCATCCCTCAAATAGCGATATATCTTATTGAACTAAACTGTAAGGGGGGATTATATCAGACCATCTTCGCAATAATAATCCTCAACTTTTACTACGCATTAAGGACGAATCGACAATGCCCTTGCCGTCTAGTCATCGATTGCTTATAAAGCATCGTAGACCGAATCGCGTTTGCCAATGTTCACTACAAAGATGGTTTCTTTTTCCAAATAAATGATGATTCGATATTTCCCGGCGCGAAGACGAAAAAGCGGCGTCCCTTTCAGTCTTCTTACATGCGCATAAGGATTTTCTTTTATGCTGCGAACCTTCAACAGGATTGCCTTAGCATCCTGACGA
>JBFMBP010000175.1 GCA_040755155.1 Candidatus Omnitrophota bacterium
CGGTATTGATGACCATCTTTCGCACGCTGAAACGACGCGGATACCATCCGATCCAAACCCTCGTCGCCGCGCTTCGGGAATATATCCGCACCGGCCATTTACCCCCATTCCCTCCCTTTCTCACTTCTGATGGCTGACCTGTTACGAGATTTCTATAATATCCCTCAAATTGACATTTCTGTTGATGCAGTGAAAAAACTAATTGCAATCCATTCCGCTGACTCAAAAACGATTAGTCTCACTACCCAAAAGGATTTTAAACAAGTCCTTAAACTGGAACGTGTTACGGCAATGGGCGTCGCAAATAACGTAACGACCAATGAAAAATCTTCCTATTATAACATTACGATTCATGGTAATATGAAGATCAAACAGGCAACTGCCGATATCGATGTGATCAATCAAGATCAAATCACAAACCATTTTGCTGTTGCATTAAGTCCTGAAAGCATTGTTCAAGCATCCTCTTATAGCCGATTTATTTTGGATACTCCATTTTGTTTTTCAATCGATCACCGTTCCAAACCTCCTATTGTCCCTTTCCCTGATTTATTTGAGTTTGAAGATTGGGATCAATTGTTGAACAGTTTGAACGTCGGGGAAACGATTGAAATACCTTTTGAAGATGTTATTGATTTAATTAAACCAAAACCAACCTATAAGGTACTTAGCAATCTTACCCATTTAACGGGAGAAATGAGAATAAGTTTGGGTAACGAGACTATTCAAATTGATTCTAAATCAGACGGCGTAATCAATATTGTTTATGATATGGAAAATCCGCAAAACAATGTTAGTCGAGAGTTTAGCATGATCGGGACGCTTTCCAGAAACTATTCGATTCAACTAAACAAGGAAAATCCATATATTGTTAATGATCTTCGTTACGAATCGATTGCGGATTATTCAATAAATCATGCTCCGATGCAGAGTATTATCGAAAGGATAAAAAAAGTAGAAAATGCGGAATCTAAAAACGAATAAATAAATTAACTTCTAAACGGTTACCTCATCACTATTTAGTATTGCTTATTAATGAGCCGATTCGTTCGGCCCATTTTTTTTGTAAGTAGAGATAGCGGCTTATATGTACGATGGTCTCATTTCCGCCCATTTTCGCGACTTGGTCCTCCGCGCCGTGGAGAAATCCAACGGCGCCGAGGCCGTGAATGATACCTCTGCGTTAGGATTGTTGTTTATAACATCCCATCCCCGCAAAAATCGAATGGACCGCTTCAACGTTGTCGTCTCAATTGGTCGATTCGTTATTCGCTGCGAAACGCGAAGGAATCACGGAGGAAATCAAGAACGGGGCTATGCGTCCAAGGGGAAGAATATGGACGGCTCCACCCAGTTTAATCGCTTCCTTGGGCATACCGAAAACGACGCATGAATCTTCGTCTTGAGCGATCGTCAAGGAGCCTAAGTCCCGCATCGCTTTCAATCCAACCGAGCCGTCGCCGCCCATCCCCGTTAAAATGACGCCCATCGTTTTTCCGCCCACGTGCTGGGCGACGGAATGGAATAAAACGTCGACGGATGGCCGATGCCGATTGACGGGCGGCGTTTCCAGCAATTTGACGCGCATATGGGCGCCTGCGCGGTGGACTTCCATATGATGGCTTCCCGGAGCGATCAGGGCGGTTCCCGGTTGGACGTAATCGCCATCCGTCGCTTCTTTGACTTCGATGCGGCACAACGTGTTGAGCCGGTCGGAAAACGCCTTGGTGAAACCCGGCGGCATGTGCTGCACAATGACGATTCCGGGCAGGTTGACCGGCAAATCGACAAGCACATCTTTAATCGCTTCAGTGCCGCCCGTGGATGCGCCGATGGCGATCAACTCGTAATGAGAAGTCCGGAAGACCGGCAACGGCGGCGGCGCAACAGGTTTTCCGGCTGCGCGTTCCACTCCTGCAGGCTTATTGATCGGCGCAAAGGATTTGCGAGGGTAGACTTTCCCCTTGCTGCGGGCGACGGCCAATATCTTTTGCGTCAGCAATTCTCCGATTTCTTCCATGCTGGCGGAGCCGAAGGCATGAGGCTTCGTTACGAAATCGACGGCTCCAAGTTCCAAGGCTTTTACCGTTGCATAAGCGCCGCGTTCGGTATGAGCGCTGACCATGATGACGGGAAGGTGAAATTTTTGAACGATTTCCGGCAGTACTTCCAGTCCCCCCTTCGTGCGCATTTCTACGTCCAAAGTGATGACGTCGGGATTCAGAGTTGGGATTTTTTGGAGAACGAAACTGCCGTCTTGCGCCGTTCCTACTACTTCAATGGCAGGATTTTGACTCAGTAAATCGCTAAGAATCTTTCGAACTAGCGCGGAATCGTCAACGATCAGTACGCGAACTCGCTCCGGCATTGAATAGTATCCTTTTTGTTGTTTTTCGTCTGGGGATTTAATATACGCCGTTGCTTGCGATTTTGAGGCATTGACGAATAATAATCCCAATCCATAAATTATTTTATGGCTCCAATGGATTTTTTTCTATGCGGCGGAACCCACTAAGGTTGTTTCGATGAGAGAAACAGCGTCCAATATGAGAATGACGCGGCCATTGCCCAAAATGGCTGCGCCCGCTACGTAAGGAGCATGGGTGATGTCTCCTCCCAGCGATTTGATGACGATTTCCTCTTCATTCACCATGCGATCGACGATCAATCCGGCGTAGGTGTCTCCATGCTTCAAGACGGCGACGTAAAACCGGTCTGGTTCTTCTTCTACGATCTCCATTTCCATGACGTTTTTCAGGTTCAAGATGGGGACGACGCTATTGCGCAATCGGATGACTTTTCCTTGACCCTTTACGGTATAAATTTCCTTGCGGGTAATGCGTATGGTTTCCGAGATATGTGAAATGGGGATGGCGTACATTTCATTTTGCGATTCCACAAGCAACGCTTGGATAATCGCCAAGGTCAAAGGCAATTTAATATAGAACGTCGCGCCTTTCCCTACTTCCGTCTCGATATCGATGGTTCCCCCCAATTGATCGATGGAGCGCCGAACGACGTCCATTCCGACTCCCCGCCCCGAAATATCCGTCACTTCTTTGGCGGTGGAAAAACCGGCGCGGAAGACAAGGTTCAGGCATTCCCGCTGCGACATAGCAGCCGCTTCTTCCGGCGTAATAGTGCCTTTTTCAACGGCTTTGGCTTTCAACTTTTCCGGATCGAGACCCTGGCCGTCATCTTTTACGGAAATAATGATGCAGTTGCCGACATGGTAGGCGTTCAGATGCAGCAAGCCTTCGGGCGATTTGCCTTTGGCTCTACGCTCTTCCGGCGATTCGATGCCGTGATCTACGGAATTGCGCACCATGTGCATCAAGGGGTCTCCGATTTGGTCGATGATTTTTTTATCCAGTTCGGTCTCCTCGCCTTCGATTACGAGATTCACTTTTTTTCCGCGGTTATGGGAGAGGTCGCGCACTACCCGGCGATAGCGGGAAAAAACGGTGCCAATAGGAACCATGCGCGTATCCATGATCGTTTCCTGCAACTGGGTCAGAAACATTCCCTGGTGGAGAATGGTGTTCAGCAATTCTTCTTCGATGCCGCCTTTGCCGTTTTTATAGATAAGTTGTTGTCCTAATTCTTGCGCTCGTCCGCGTTGGATGACCATTTCAGCGGCGAGATTGAGCAGACGGTCCAATTTTTCGATATTTACGCGGACGGTTTGGAGTTTCGAGGGATCTTCCCGGCGATCGAAGGATGTGGCGACGTCTTTTTTTTCTTCCTTGATGGATTCGCCTCCCGCAGGAGCGATCTCTTTAGACGGTTCTTCATGGGGCCATTCGAATTGTTCGGCTTGGGTTACTTCGCGGATGTCGCAACGCTCCACTTCCGATACCTGAGCGGCTTGTACGATCGCTTTCCCATCGCTTTTGGTGGAAAAAAGGATGGCGAACGATCGTCCGAATTCCTCCTGTTCGTTCATCAGGTCCGGTTCCGTTTTAACGACCGTTCCGATTTTGGAAAGATTGCTGGCGATCAAAAAAGCGCGCGTGGCGGCCATCTGTACGTTGGGCGCGAAGACGATCGTTATCTCGAAGAGTTTATCCCCAGCGAGCCGCAATTCATCGATTTTGATGCGGGCGTCTTCATCCATACGGATGCGGGGAGAATCCGATTTGGCGGCTATTTTGGGAGATTTCTCCGGAGCGCCTCCCGAAACGATAGCATGGAAAACTCCAATCAGTTCTTCGGCTCTGCGTTTCGTCGTATTGCGCGTCGCCTCTGTTTCTTCGTCTTGCAATTGAGAGAGCATCTCCTTCAAAACGTCGAAGCTTTTGAAGAGAAGGTTGACGGTTTCTACGGTGAGTTCCGCGTTCGAGTCTCTCAAATGCCCAATCAGATCTTCCATGCGGTGCGTAAATTCGCTCACATGCATGAAGCCTACCATCGCGGAAGAGGATTTCATGGTATGGGCGGAACGGAAAAGCCCATCCAAAGCGGAGCGATTCGCTGAATTTTTTTCCAGATCGAGGAGAGCCTCCGTCATCAATTCAAGATGTTCTTCAGCGTCTTGGTAGAACAACTCTATATAATTTTGGCTATCGAACGACATGAAATTCTCCCTTCATTATTTCCGATCCTCGGCTTTCCGATAGATGGAAGGAGCGACGTATTGAAAATTCACGTGGGTTCCGAATAGCGTTTCGCTGTGTCCGAGAAAGAGATAGCCGCCCGGCCGCAGGACTTGCCAATGTTTATTAATGATTTGGTTTTGCATGTCATGGTTGAAATAAATCAAAACATTCCGGCAGAAAACGATATCGAAATTGGAAAGAGACCGATGATAATCCAACTTGAGATTGATCTTTTTAAAGGATATCAGGTTGGCGATTTCGGGCCGTATTTTATATCTTCCCGAACCTTTAAGAAAATATTTTCGCAGCAAATTGGGATGAACCGGCTTTAATTTGGATTCGTCGTAAATGCCTTGAACCGCCGCTCGTAAAATCGTTTCGGAAATATCGGAAGCGAGGATATCCAACTTCCAAGGATATTTGATCAGTTCGCTCATGAAAATAGCGATGGAATAAGGTTCTTCGCCCGACGAACAAGCGGACGACCATATTCGAATAGGAGACGCCGGACGGTTTTTGAGCAGGTCGGGTAAAAATGGATTCTGCATAAATTGAAAATGGTTGTATTCCCTGAAAAATTCGGTTTTATTCGTTGTAACGGCGTCAATGAATTCAACGATTTCCTGGTTTCTTCTCTCGCCGAGATCCAGATAGGAAAGATATTCGGTGAAATTGCGCAAGCCTAGATTTCTCAATCTTTTCGATAAACGATTAATGAGCAGGTATTTCTTGCTTTCCTTAATATCGATTCCGGCCGTATCGTAAATGATTTTCTGCAAACTTTTAAATTCTTTATCCGACATCGGAGGAATGGAAAAAAAGGAACTTCTCCTTTCGTCCTCTTCACGGGTTTGGTTGAAGGAAAGCGTCGATCCCGCCATAATTTTTTACGTTTACCTATCCTTATTTATTAGGTTCTTCCAATCCGACATAGATGTCGATCGTCCCTACTTCCGTATTTAAAGGGACGATAATCATAGGAATTTTGAGAGAGGAGATGCGGACATTTTTCGCCATTACCAAGGTCGGAGGAGAGATTTCGATAGGATATCCCGCCGATTCGAGGGTCACGGAGGCTTTCCCGGTAATAATATTGCCCAACTCTCCCAGCGCGCTGCGCGCCATTTCGTCAAACTCAATCACTTCCGCGCCCATCATCATTTTCGAGACAACGTTTTTCGCCGTCGTTTCGTCGAAGCCGTAGATCACCTGGCCATGAACGTGGCCGACGACGCCCAGAATGGCGCAAACGTCGCGGAATGGTTGATTGGGATCTTTCAATTTCAAAGAGCCTCGCTCCGATTTCAATTGGGCGATTTCTTCGAGAACATTGGCGGCGGATTCGATAAAAGGATTGACATATTCGACTTTCACGATCTGGATTCCCTTCCGCGATGAATGCAGCCGGTCCGATGAATTATCCGAGCCGAAAGCAAGATTTATTCTTTTTCATCAACCTAATACTTTTTTTACGGCTTCCAGAACTCGATCGGGTTGAAATGGCTTGACGATAAAATCTTTCGCTCCCGATTTTATCGCTTGCAATACGTTGGCTTGTTGTCCGATCGCGCTGCACATGATAACTTTGGAGTTGGCGTCGATCTCCATAATTTTCTTTAAGGATTCCAAGCCGTCCATTTCCGGCATAGTGATATCCATCGTAATAACATCGGGCTTATGGAGTTTAAACTTTTCGATGGCGTCGGCGCCGTTTATGGCTTCCGCAACGACCGTATGTCCCCCTTTTGTTAGAACGTCTTTCAGCGTTGCCCTCATAAATGCCGCATCGTCTACAATCATTACGTTACCCACGTCTCTCCTCCTAAACAAAGAAATAAAACCATCTTTGTTGTACTCCGTTCATACTCCGCAAGCGAAAGCATCGCAAAGAAAATAACGCACGCCCTTCGGATTACAATCCAAAAGCAATTTATACGCCATTTACCTTATCAATTATTAACTTTCGCCCGCATTCAGTATACCGGAGTATTCGTAGAATGAAAAATTATGTTTTTGTAAAGTTTAGTATGAATATTCTAATAATTCATCCCTTAAATGGAAAGATAATAAGCCTTTATTTTAATAAAAACTGCGCTAATAGAAAGAATTCTGTATCTTAATAAGCTACTTTCTGGATTTTTCTGTAGCCAAAACCGATAAAATTGTACCGGCGCCATCGATTTTTACGAATTATTAACTCATGTTACGCGGGGTTAACAAGTTTAACCCGAAGTTCCCCCCCCTAAAAAGTCATAAGTATATAATACTCTAAGAGATAAGCCCAAACGGAAAGTTGATTACTGGGTACAAAAACACTACAGGGGAACGCGAAGCAAATCCAGCGCGCGTTGTTGCAGCGGATTGGATTGAGTGATTTTCTCAAAGGCCGGCATCGACGCTCTTCAGGCTGCGAAAAGCCCGTTCCACCGTGGAAAGCCGTTTATAGGATTCCACCACTTTTTCCGACGCGTGACGTTCCTTCGGCGCGCTGGTTCGTAGGATATAGAAATGCGAGCGGCGATCAAGGCGACGACTAAATACCGTTTCCGGTACGCGCGAGCGTTCAGCAGGGGTTCCAGCTGCAAGCGGCGAAGCATTCCCAGAACGGCTGCCACATGACCATGAGCTCGGCTGCGAACGATGTCGAAACACTCTTCCAAAGAGGCGACGGCGGTTCCCCCTTGCAACAACGCGCGAAACGCTTCGACGAGGGAAGGCGGCTAATGGGAAATATTGAGTATGGTGCGTTTGCGGACTTTGCCCTTCAAGCGATAGGATTCGCGCAAGAGAAAGCAAGGCGGCGAATTGCGATTGGGAACCGTGTCGATGTACATGACTACATATTGCAAGCATTTACCGATTAATCAATGCCAAATAGCATAAATCAAGAGAATACTTTCATGTATACATGTCTACATTCCTTGCCTCACATAAAAGCGCAACTTCAAAAATTG
Organism: Candidatus Omnitrophota bacterium; assembly: GCA_040755155.1. Classification (NCBI taxonomy): domain Bacteria; kingdom Pseudomonadati; phylum Candidatus Omnitrophota; species Candidatus Omnitrophota bacterium. Next base: position 7,553 of record JBFMBP010000175.1, read on the forward strand.
CCAAAGGTTACGCCTTGTATTCCGATTATTTCTTTAGGAACTTCGGGTTAAACTTTTTTTGTAGAGGTTAACACGTTACAAAGACTCAAAGGTATCTTGCGCGATTGTTCCGATGGCATGAATGACCTAGTTGCGTAACGTGAGATAGTAACTTATGTAACAATGCGTATTTATAAATATCCTACGATCGCCGCTCCCTCATCGTATCCTGCCAGCCTTATTGGAGGAAAAATTGATTTGATTCTAATGCTATCTTAATTTAATCCTAACAAACCCGCCTTACATTATCATCCGTGCAGAAAGACCTGTCTTTTTTAGCCAGGAAAACCCATTTCAAGACCAAAGGTATTAGAAATCAGGAGTCTTCTCCCGATTCGAACAATACCAGCAAACTATTCAGAAGAAAGGGATTAGGTGGATGAATATTATGAAGAAATTTGGAGTCAAGGCTGCGGTTTTTTGTTTTGCTTTAGCCGGCGCCGCCTCTGCGGCGGAGATAAAGGTCGCTGAAGACATCAACGTTTCTACAACGTGGACGGCGAACAACACCTACAACTTGCAAAAACAGATTTACGTTCTGCCCGGCGCGTCGCTGACGATCGAAGCGGGGACGCTGGTTCAAAGCACAGCCAATCTCGGAGGCAGCCTGGCGGTATGCCGCGGCGCCAAGATTTTCGTGAACGGAACACAGGACAAACCAGTCATCATGACCTCCACCAACGATACGTTAACTTCCTGGCACGAAGGGTGTAATGAATGGGGCAATCTAACCATAATGGGAAATGCTTTGATTTCCGCCTCCCATTATGGCGGCCAGCCGATAGGCAGCAATGCGAAAGAGCCTACGGGATTGAACGTTAAACAGATGGAAGGTTTGACGGCGGCGTACGCGGGCGATCCCAATGTATTGTATGGCGGCAACGACGATAACGACGACAGCGGTTCGATCAGTTATCTGTCGCTTCGTTACGGCGGCAAAGTGATCGGTCTGGCGAACGAACTCAACGGCCTTTCGCTCGGCGCTATTGGCCGCGAAACGAACATGGATCACATCGATATCATGAATAATGTTGACGATGGCATCGAAATCTGGGGCGGAACGGTCAATTTAAAATACGTCAATATCTGGAACGTAGGCGACGATAGTTTCGATATCGACGAAGGTTGGCGCGGCAAAGCTCAGTTCGGTCTGATTGTTCAAGGCTACAGCATCGACGCTAGCCAAGGCTCCGGCGTCGGCGATAACTGTTTCGAAACCGACGGAGCGGAGGATTCCGACGCGCAACCGATAACAACTTCCACCATTTATAACTTCACTGTCATCGGCCAGCCGATCGATGGCGATCATGGAACCGCTTGGCGCGACAACGCCCATATGCAGTATCGCAACTGCATCTTCATGGATCTTGGGGAACAAGTAGTCAAGAACGACAATAGCGACGGCGACGGCGGATCCGGCTACGGCTATAACGGCGCGCTATCGTGGGAAGACGCTTGGAAGACGGACTATTCCTATCGCTCTTCCGTCAACGCTGGCGCCTATACGGCGGGCGCTTTTAACGATCCCGCCGTGCTCTATACCGTCCAGACTTCCGGCAAACTGGCGGAAATCAAGGATAGCGTGTTCTATAACAATCTTCACGCTTCCGCTTACACGGAGGCGGACGCCCGCGGCGTACGCAATGCGGAAAACAACAATGCGACCGCCGCTCAAAGTCCAATCCAATCCATCACCCGCGGCAGTCAAGAGACGAAAGGCGGCAAAAAGATGCTTCCGGTCGTTAAACTCAATCCCCTCGCGGCGAACGATGCGCTTACCAGCGCCACAGCCGCTCCCGCGGATGGATTCTTCGAACCGGCGCAATACCGCGGCGGCTTCGGCGCTGGCAATAACTGGCTATTAGGTTGGACGTCGGTTGCGGCGTACGGCATGATCGAATCGACCGATGTTTCGGAATTTGCGTTGTATTAATCCAATCGCAGATCATTACCCATTGATCGTTTGATTCCATAGGATATCAATGTCGATCCGATGGCGGCGGCGAAGCGTCCCGCCATCGGATCGTTTTATATTGTTTTTCAGTAAAGAGCCTCTTGAAAAATTCCATTATTCTTCCCCCAAGCCTGGGGGAGGTTAGGAGGGGGGTTGTCTTAAGTCTATTAAAATCAACCCCCCTCTAACTCCCCCCAATCTTGGGGGAAGAATTAAAAAGCGGATTTTATGAATTTTGCAAGAGCCTAATTAAAGATAATGAATACGAAAAAAAAACAAAAATACCCTCTTCTACTACTTTCCGTTTTTTCTGCTCTGCTTCTCTATGGTATGCGCCATCCTGAAGCGAAGGCGGATAGCGTCAAAGAAAACAACCGCCAGTCGATTAGTTCTATTTCGGATAAGCCGCTGGCGGTTTTTCAAATCGAATTGCTCGAGCTGGCTTTTTCAACAGCGACGGCAATCCCGATCGATCCGCATATCAACGACCGCTCCAAAGCCCAAGAAGCGGTTGTCGCCGCCTGTCTCAAACTCGATCAACCCCATCGTGCATTGGAATATATAGAAAAGATCGGCAATTGGCGCCGCGGTTCGGCCTATGCCGACCTGGCTTTTTACTATGCCCAGCGCGGCTCCGCCGAGTCAGCCCATCGCTGCGTTCAGCTAGCCGATCAGGTCGCCGAGAAGGCGGAAGATTGGCGCAGAGACCGCATCCGAGTCAATATCGTCAAAACGTTCGCCTGGTTGGGTGAAATGCAAAAAGCCGAGGAGTATGCAGCCAGCGCCGAGGATTCGGAAACGGGCAAAGCCGTTCAAATAAAAGCGATGGCGAGCGACGAATCCGCCTTCGACGAGCAGATGAAAGCGCTGGACGATTTGATCGCATCCGGCAAGTTTGACATTCTGAGAAACGCGTTGGAGGCTTGCGCCCGGATTTTCGATCGTTTTTATAGCGATGCCAAACGGCGTTCATTGGCGGAAGAGAAAATAAAAAAATCCTGGGATAAACTGCCCATTTTTATTCGCCTCGAACTGCTGATGGAACTCGCCGGATTCGCCTTGGATCATACGGACCGGCCGAAAGCGCTTGAGTTGGTCAATGAAGCGCAAAATATCATGGGCGCTTACCAATGGCCGCTGGAACACCGCCTCCCCATGATGGCGAAATTAACGGGGCTGCGCTTCCATACCGGCGACGAACAAAAGGCTCGAGCCGATGCGGATGCGCTGCGCGCGCTTTTCGACGCCGAAGGGAAAAAGATTGCGAACATCTACAGGGCGGGAGCATTGCGTCCTCTGGCGGAGGTTTACCGATCGATGGGAGATGCGAAAACGGCGCTTTCCGTTTATAAGCAGGCCGTTGAAGAAGGGGTGGAAAATCCCAATTCCAGACCTCGCGCCCTCGATTTATCCGCCGCTTGCTGCTCCATGGCGATATATGCCGCCGAACCGGACGCCAATCTATGGGAGCGGATTCGCCAGATACATAAAGGATTGGGACAACCGTGGTAAAACAACGTTCGTCTGGCTTACTATTTCTATTTCTTTCGATTTTATCGACAACGGTTTCTTCAGCGCAACAAATGGGCAGTATTCGCGGCGTCGTCTACGACAAAGATTTTAACGCGCCGCTGGCGGCCGCGCAGATTTCAATCGCGGAAACGAAAGAACAAGCCGTCGCTTCCGATGAGGGGAATTATGTTTTCAGTCAGGTGAAACCAGGAAAATATACCCTAGTTTTTTCGAAGGAAGGCTATACGCGAGAAGTGAAAGCCGATGTTGTCGTTTTGCCGGGACAGATGACGGAACTGGACGCCTGGCTGGCGGGCGAATTTGCGGAAATGGAGGAGTTTATCGTTCAGGAAGCGCTGTTAGGCGGCGGAACGGAAGCCGCGTTGCTTGAACTTCGCATGGAGAGTCCGGCGCTATTGGATTCGATCGGTTCGGACCTTATCAGCCAGGCGGGGGCGGGAGACGCCGCCAACGCTTTGCGGCTGGTGGCGGGCGCTTCGGTGCAGGACGGAAAATATGCAGTAATTCGCGGATTGCCGGACCGGTACGTCAATTCCCAAATGAATAAGGTGCGCTTGCCAACAGCCGACGCCGATAAGCGCGCCGTGCAATTGGATCAATTCCCCTCGGCGGCGATCGAGAGCATACAGGTTAGCAAGACCTTTACGCCGGATCAACAAGGCGATGCTTCCGGCGGAGCGGTGAACGTGGCGCTGAAAGGCATCCCCGAAGATACATTGATTAAACTGAGCGGCCAATTCAGCGGCAATACGCTGGTAACGGCCAATGACGATTTTCTCTCTTCCAAGGGCGGGGGAGTGAATCTATTGGGTTGGAAAGATCGAGACATTCAATATGGCAGCCTGGGCGGCGATTGGGATGGCGCCGTGGGCGTTTTGCGCGGCGATGCGCCTATCGATTCGAAATGGTCGACAGCGGCCGGCGGGAAATACGTATTCGATAACGGGCTGAAACTCGGCGGTCTCGCCAGTTTTTTTTACGAGCGGGACAGTTCGTTCTTCGACGACGGAATTGACGATAAGTATTGGGTGGCGACGCCCGGCGCGACGATGACTCCTCAATACGTCCAGGGAACGCCGATACAGGGGGATTTCAAAACGCAGATGTTCGACATTGCGCAAGGAAGCGAAGAAGTGAAATGGGGCGGATTGGGCGTGGTCGGCGCGGAAACGGAAAATCATTCCTTGACCCTGCTGAACATGTACACCCGGGTGGCGGAAGATGTCGCCACCCTCGCCGAAGATACGAGGGGAAAAGCCTATTATTTCCCCGGTTACAATCTCTTTGATCCCTCCGATCCGGGAAACCTGGAGCGGGATGCGGCGCCGTATCTTCGCACCGAAACGCTCGAATATACGGAACGTACGACCAATACGGCGCAATTGCATGGCCATCATAAAAATCTTCCGTTTCCCGAGTTGGCCATAGAAAACGTCTTTAAGGCGCTTCGGCCCGAATTGGATTGGGGATTTTCTCGCAGTTCGTCCGACTTGAATCAACCGGATAAACGGCAGTTTGGTTCGATCTGGTGGGCGGAATCGTATAATCCGGGATTTCCGCCCTTTGTCCCGCCATCCTCCGATCCGGCGATGTTCCGGCCCTACAAGCCGGCGGCCAATTTCACTTTGGGGAACCTGCAGCGGATTTGGAAGGATATTTCGGAGGAGAGCAATCAGTTTTTTTTCGACGTGAAATTTCCGTTCGAACAATGGAGCGGGGACGAAGGCTATCTGAAATTAGGCGTGTTTAACGATGATGTGAACCGCGAATACAACCAGGATTCCTTCAGCAACTTCAACGATAACAGCGCCCAATACGGAGCGCCCTGGGAAGACTTTTGGAGCGATGCGTTCCTCTCCGAGAATCATCCCATAACGGCCGCAGACATCGATGTCGATTATCAGGGCGAACAGAAAATTTTCGCTTGGTATCACATGATCGATTTGCCGCTGGGCTCTATGTTCAAACTCATGGGCGGCGCCCGGTATGAAGAGACCGAAATCAGCATCGTCAATTTTCCGGAGAAAGATGTTACTTGGATTCCGCCCGGCGCTATCAGTTCGGTCGCCTTGAATCCCGGCGACGCGGACGTTGCGTTCGAACAGATGAATGCGCTGCCGGCGATCGGTTTTGAATTTACGCCCTTCGATCCGATTACGCTGCGCAGTTCCTTCAGCGAAACCATCGCCCGTCAGACGTTCAAAGAGTTGACGCCCATTCAACAGCAGGAATACTTGGGCGCCGAAGTATTTATCGGCAATCCCTTTCTGCAGATGAGTTCGCTAAAAAACTACGACGTTCGCGTGGATTATACCCCCTATGAAAGCGGATTGGTTTCCTTGTCCTACTTTTTTAAGGATATCGAAGATCCCATCGAATATGTGCAGCGAATTGCGGATTTTCCCTACACGACGGCCGTCAATTATCCCAAAGGCGAACTGAGCGGTTATGAAATCGAAGTGCGTCAACAAATGGAGCGTTTTTCGAATCGCTTAGCCGGTCTTTCCTTAGGAGCGAATGCCACCTTCATCGATTCGGAAGTTACGCTTCCCGCCGAGGAATCCGCTCTCTTCGACCAGCCGAATATTCAAGCGCCCATGTCCTCTCGCGACATGACCAATGCGCCCAACTATCTTTACAATCTGTTTCTGACTTACGAATTGGACGAATTAGGCCTCGCCGGGACGGAAATAGGCCTTTTTTATATGGTGCGGGGCGATGCCTTAACGGCGGGGGCGGGTCAGTCGAAAGGCAAATATATACCGAATGTCTATGAAAAGGAGTATGGGACGCTCAATCTGAGTTTGTCGCAGAAACTCGGAGAGAACTGGACTCTACAGTTTCAAGCCAAAAATTTGCTGGATCCGGAAATTCAAACCGTTTACCGATCCGATTACATCGATGGCGACGCGACAAAAACTTCTTACCGAAAAGGGATAGAGTTTTCATTAACCGTAAGCGCGAAATTTTAGAATACCCGCAGAGTATGGCGAATTCATATTTTCTTTCTATAAAGGGATGTGGAATTCATTTCCTCATTCTTTGAATGTATTCAACTAACGACTTATTAAAAGCCGCTAATCGCTGTTTTTTTTTCTTGTTGGGATGAGAAATCAAAGTTGATTCGTCATAGTTTATGACTCGCCAATCGCCGCCTAACAATATAAAAATATGTTTCTAATAAAATACAAATAATTGGGTGATAGATTACCTCCCCATACTATATGTTTCCGATCGATTGCTTATGGTTCGCCGGTTTTAAAGATAGCGCTTAAGTTTTTATTTAGGAGCATTCTACTCGTTGTATGCGGGCTATTTCATGCAGAAACTGAGGCGTTTCATAGGGAGTTATTGGTGGGGATTGCTTTGCTCGATCCACTAATAACTACGATTTTCGAAGTATTAAACAGCGCAAATTTTTTATTAGAACCTATTAAAGGGTTGTTCGAAAATGGAAAAATCGTTATTCCGCAGTCGTAAGTTGGCGACAGGTTCGCTTGTCCTGGCTTGCGCGGTCTTTTTTTTATCCTCTGGAGCCATATCCGCCGACAAAAATGTCGAAACGATCGAGAATACGCAATCGGCGCTTGAGAAATGGGTAGAAACTCGGCGCATTATTTCCCTAGAAAAACGCGATCTGGCCCTCGCCAAAGAGATGTTGAACGAGCGAATCGATCTCGTTCAGCGCGAAATCGATTCGCTTCGCGGGAAAAAAAGCGATGCGGAAAAGAGCATCGCGGAAGCGGACAAAAAACGGGCCGGGTTGATCGAGGAAAATGAAAAACTCAAAGAAGCCTTATCGTCGCTCGGCGGAATTCTCGCATCGCTGGAAGATCGTACAAAGCAATTGCTGAATCGGCTTCCCGATCCCATTCGCGAACGCGTAAAACCGCTCAGCCAACGGATTCCAGAGGATGCGAATCAATCCAAATTATCGGTATCCGAACGCTTTCAGAATGTTGTGGGCATCTTGAACGAAGTCGACAAGTTCAATCGGGATATTACCGTCGCCAGCGAAGTGCGCGTCTTGCCGGATGGAAGTTCCGCCGAAGTCGCCGCGCTTTATATCGGCATCGGCCAGGCCTATTACGCAGGAGCTAATGGAACCGTCGCCGGCGTTGGCCTTCCTTCCGAAGAGGGATGGATTTGGAAACCAGCTAACGATGCCGCTGCGCAAATCGCGGAAACCATCGCCATCTTGAAAAACGAAAAAATAGCGGCCTTCGTCCAACTGCCCGTCGAAATTCAATAATCAGGCTCTCCAACCGATATGAAAATGAAAAATATCTTTCTTCTTGCTATCTTCCTCGTCTATCCTTCGATTCTCGCCGCGCAGGATGCAACGAAAACTCCCGGCAATGCTTTCGAGAATGCGGCTGTTTCCGTGCAAAAACAACTGGAAGAGAGCATCGCCGAGCTCAACAACCTGCGCGAGCAGGCGGCCAACGAAAAAATTCCCCTCAGCCGCAAACTCAGCCAGTTGGAGGACGAACTGATCAAGGCGCGCCTCGACTATCAACAGACAACCCGTTTGCTCGACAGCCGCACGCTTGATCTCAGCAATCTGCAATCCGAAATCAAATCGCGCCGAGAGGAAGCGGCTTACCTTTCCAATCTATTAAGCGAATATCTTCGCAATTTCGAATCGCGCCTGCATATCGTGGAACTTCAACGCTGCCGCGAGCCGCTGGAGGCGGCCAAATTAGCCGTCGAAAACAGCAACCTTTCCGAAAAGGAAATTTACGCGATTCAAGCCCAGCTGGCGGCGACGTCGTTGGATCGGTTGTTCGATGCGCTGGGCGGCGCTCGCTTTGAAGGAACGGCGGTCGATTCCAGCGGATTGGTCAAGCCAGGCGTTTTTGTTTTGATCGGCCCAGCGGCGATTTTTCAGTCCAATGACGGTCAAAGCATTGGAACCGCCGAACAACAGCTTGGTTCGCTCGAACCGGCGATTTTTGCTTTCGAATCCCCCGCCGACGCCGAAGCGGCGGCGAAACTAATTTCCAATTCCACCGGCTTGTTCCCACTCGATCCCACGTTGGGCAACGCCCATAAGATCGAAGAGACCAAAGAGACCTTTTTGGAGCACATTCAAAAAGGCGGGCCGGTAATGTACCCGATTTTCGTCTTGGCGGGAGCGGCGTTGTTTGTTGCGATTTACAAATGGATTAGTTTGTTCTTCATTCGCACTCCCTCTCCAAAACGGATTCGCTCGTTGCTGAATACGGTAGCCGAACACGATATCAAGACGGCCAAACATAAAGCCAAAGCGATCGGCGGGCCGGTCGGTAAAATGCTGTCCGCCGGCATCGAACATCTCCAAGAACCGCGCGAATTGATCGAAGAAGTGATGTACGAAAAAGTGCTCACGACGCGCCTAAAACTGGAGCGTTTTTTGCCGTTTATTGCGATCAGCGCGGCCTCGGCGCCGCTGTTGGGGCTGTTGGGAACGGTAACCGGCATTATCAATACTTTCAAACTGATCACCGTTTTCGGTTCTGGGGACGTCAAAACCCTTTCTAGCGGTATTTCCGAAGCGCTTATAACTACCGAGTATAGTCTAATCGTGGCGATCCCTTCGCTGTTGCTGCACGCCCTTCTTTCGCGCAAAGCGCGGGGCGTGATCAATCATATGGAAAAAGCCGCCATGGCTCTCGTGAACCAGATCAGCAAAACGCCCTTCGATCAAAACGACGGTTTGGCTGATTTAAAACAACAAATATCCGAACCCATGCCGTTATCCTTGCGATACGCCGATGCTCAGACTCGACCGGCGATATCCGAAGGGATCGGCCAGTATTCGGAGGATTCGGCGGGCGATCTCATGGATCAACAGGTGATCTCCGTAAGAAATACCGCGACCGTAGAGGATGCCATTGATACGATTCGAGCGGCGGAGGGCGACGATGACATTGACGCCGTGTTTATTGTAGACGATCAGGGCAAGTATCTAGGACGCGTACGTCTTCATCAATTGCTGACCCGGCCCGAACACGCGCCGTTAGAGACGTTAACCGACTCCTCCCCCCTGTTCGTCCGCGTCGATGCTCGCGAAAGCGAAGTTCAGAACCTTTTCATGATGCACAATCTTATCCATATGCCGGTTCTCGATTACGACGATCAATTAGTCGGTCGAATTTCCCGCCGCGAGAATGGAAACTGAAAATGAGTGGGATAACCGAACATCTTAAGACGTTATGGGATCAGGCTCTTGCCATCTGGATTGCCGGCGGATGGTCCATGATCGCGATCGCGGCTATCGCGCTGGTCATGTTTGCGCTGGGAATGCATGTTTATATCAAACTGTCGGGAAAAGGTTTCACTTCGGTGAGTGAGAAAACCTGGCGGCATTGGATCAACCATCCCGGCGAACGAAAAGGTCCGATCGGCGAACTGCTTGATTTTGCCGTCGGCGCCGCCTCGCTTAAAGACTCCGCCCTTTTCTTCGAGGAGTTGCGCGCCTCGGAGATTACCCCGTTCGAGCGCGATCTGCGCGTGATGAAAATATGCGTCAGCGTCGCTCCCCTTTTGGGATTGCTCGGAACGGTAACCGGCATGCTCGCCACTTTCTCCGCCCTCGCGTCCGGTTCGGGAGGCGAAAAGACGATGGGGCTTGTCGCCAAAGGGATATCCGAAGCTCTGATTACCACCGAAACCGGTTTGGTCATCGCTTTGCCTGGATTATTCTTTCAATATCAATTAGCTCGCAAACTCGAACGCTACAAAGCGTTCCTGGCGCATCTCGAAACGGTTTGCACTCAGAAATTATACAAAAAACTGCACAAGCAAGACCAAATAAAACCCTATCGCGAAACCGCTCCCTTGATCGCGGCGGACATTTTATGGCCTCTATCCGAATCGCCGCATATTCCAGAAGAATGGGAAGCGCCGATCGCGAAATAAATCCTGCTAGCTGCCGAGGTACTCATGGGACGATTCCATCAGATGGCATCCGAAGACAATAACGAGGCGGGGATCGATATCTCGCCCTTAATGGACTGCGTATTCATTCTGCTCATTTTCTTCATCGTTACGACCACTTTTGTGGAAGAGACCGGCGTAGAAGTAGATAAACCTCAGGCCGCATCCGCCGTTAGGCTGGAAAAAACCAGCATTCTTATCGCTCTGACGGAAAAAGGCGAGGTCGTTTTCGGCGGACGCGAAATTGGCGTCAGCGGAGTGCAACCGCTCGTCAAACGCATGTTGCAGAAAGAAGAAATACCCGTAATTATTCAGGCCGACGCCGACGCGCCATCCGGTTTGCTGGTGCGCATTATTGACGAATCCAAACTGGCAGGAGCCGTCAAGGTAAGCGTAGCGGCGCGCAAGCCTACAAGTTGACCGCCGCGGCCGCTGAGGCCAATAGGTTGAAGGTTCTTGACCATGAAACGGGCTGGCAAAAAGGCCAATCGAAATATCGGCGGAGAAGATAGGTTAAGCGAATCGCTCTCTTACCAATCCCAAGATTTCAACTTTCCGCCTAAATCCCATCATGACGAAAAAACGCAAATCGTTCCGATTCCTTCGAGAGATCGTTCATCGCCTGTACGTGATGGTTGGCGCGGCGGCATTGACGGCGATTTTCTTTTTAGTTTTGCCGCTGATGCAGACGCTAACAAAGCCTCCCTCGACGGATATGATCGTTCAAGCGGCGGATACGGCTAACCTGGATGCGCCCGATCCCCCTCCCGAACCGGAACCGGAAGAAGAGCCGGAAGCGGAAGACAGGCCGCCCCAGTTGATGGAGGAGGCGCCTCCTCTGGATCTGTCGCAGTTGGAATTGGCGCTTAATCCCAGTTTGAATGAAGGATTGGCGGGAGGCGATTTTGCCGTAAAGCTGAACACGGCGGCTTCGGAAGAAAATAATGTCGATGCGCTATTTTCCATCGCCGATCTCGACCAAAAGCCGCGCGTCATCTATCAACCCAGCCCCATGATCGGCAAAGAGGCGCGCCAAAACGCCCCCGGAACGGTGTATATCGTTTTCGTCGTGGATCAACAAGGCAGAGTAGAAAATCCTATCGTACAGAAATCGACCAATCCGGTTTTTGACAAACCTGCGCTTAGCGCCGTAAAGCAGTGGAAATTCGAACCCGGCAAACGCAATGGCCAACCGGTGCGATTTCGCATGCGAGTTCCCATAACTTTTCCCAAAGGATCGTAAACATGGAAAGACAGCGTTCTCCATTCGTTGATTTCAGAAAAGCCGGAGCGCCGATCTCGCCTTATAGGCCCATCGCCGGCCTTCTATCATTGACTCTCTTTCTTGCGATTTCCGCCATCCCCAGCTTCGCCTCATCGAGCGACGGCAAAGCGTCTCCTGCGCCTTCTCCGGGTCATTTGAGCGAAACGGAACTGAAGATTTGGAACGATCCGGCCTTTCAAAAACAATTTGCGGAAAGTTATATGGCCGAAACCGAAATCGAGCCGCGAGTTACGGTTCCCGAGCGCGATCAAATGCAAAAAGCACTCGCATTGATCGCCTCCGACAAGATGGACGAAGCGGCCGCCCTATTGGAAAAATCGCGAAATGAAGCCGCCAGCGCCGTATTCGATTTCACCGCGGCCAATATTTATTTTCAGCAGGATAAACTCGACCAAGCCCTCGCCGCGTATCAGGCGGCTATTGGCAAATATCCCAAGTTTCGCCGCGCCTGGAAGAACTTAGGCATAATCTACATCCGAAAGGGAGAATACGAAAAATCGCTTCCGGCGCTGACTCGCGCGATCGAACTGGGCGATAACAGCGCTATCTCTTATGGCTTGCTCGGATTCGCTTATTCGTCGGTCGAAAACTATCTTTCCGCCGAATCCGCTTATCGCATGGCTATCCTGCTCGATCCCAACACGCTCGATTGGAAAATGGGGTTGGCGCGCAGCTTTTTCAAACAAGAACGGTATTCGGAGGCTGTCTCCATTTGCAAACAACTCATTAAAGATCGCCCCGAGCGAACCGATCTCTGGCTGCTGCAAGCCAATGCATTTATAGGATTGAATCAACCCGTCAAAGCGGCTGAAATTTACGAATTAGTCGATCGCCTGGGAGGATCCACCGTTGAAAGCTTAAGTATGCTCGGCGATATCTACATCAACGAAGAACTGTACGATATGGCCGTCAACGCCTATAAGCGCGCGATGGAAAAGAATCCGCAAGACAAACCCGATCACGCGCTGCGTTCGGCGAAAGTGCTTGCCGGCCGGGGCGCTCTGGCGGAAACCCGGCAAATCGTCGAGCAAATCGAGAGCCTGTACGGCGACCGGCTGCAAGCCAACGATCGTAAAGACCTGCTTAAAATCCGCGCGCGTCTCGCCGTCGCCGAGGGATCAGGAAAAGAAGAGGTTCGCGTATTGGAAGAAATTGTCGCTTTGGATCCCTTGGATGGCGAAGCGCTGATTTTGCTGGGACAAAATAGCAGCCGCAACGGCGATAACGAAAAAGCGTTTTTTTATTACGAACGAGCCGCCAGCATCGAAACATTCGAAGCGGACGCCAAAGTTCGCCACGCCCAGCTGTTGGTCGGCGAAGGGAAATACGAAGAGGCTTTGCCTCTTCTCCAGCGCGCGCAGCAGATCAATCCCCGCGACAATATCCAGAAGTACCTTGAACAAGTCGAGCGCGTCTCGAAAACCCGTTGAACACCGATTTTCACAGCCCCTCTAACCTTCAGAATTAGGCCAAGATTTTGGCCGTGAGAGAAAAGGTCTAGGCGGTAAAAATTATCTTCAATGTCCGTCCCTCCAGCCAGGGGACGGCGATCGGTTCTTGAAGTTTCTTGACGCCGAGCAAGATGGACGTATGCGCCCGCTTGCGAATCCGAACCTCGAAATTTTGCCCATCGAAAAGAACGCGTCCGGGCATGTCCACAAAACGGCGAAAGAGATCGGGAGCGAGTTTCTTTTCGAAGCGCGGCAAATCCTGCGCGAAACGGCGATACAACAAACTGGCCATGACGCTCAGCAGGAGATCGAAAAAGATACGAATCATGATTGGCGAGGAGAGCGCGTTAAGATGGAAGAAATTTACCAGTTCCGCCAGTTTGTTTTCAATGCGCCTGCGGCGCGCATAGACCGAGAGAATCTCTACCAATTCCATGTCTCGATGGTTGGTAATGACGTAGGTAGGCTCCGCTCGCCCATGATCTTTCATGATGATTTGCCGAAAGGTGTTTGAACACCCCTTCAAGGCCGCCTCGCTTTCATGGACGAGGAAGGTCTGATGTTTTCGTTTGGGAATAGGCAATTTGACTTTTTGCCAACCAGAATCTGGAAGGGCTTCCGTCTGTTCCGCCAGGCTTTTTCCGCGCGTTCTCAAGGTGATGAATTTCACCTTGGCCTCGTCCAATTGGCCTAAGATTTTGTACGTCGTCAAGCGGGAATCGAAAACCAGGGTCTCCTGGATCACCCCTTTGATATCTTTCCAATAATCGACGAAATGCAAAATTTCTTGCGAACCGTCTTGACGCAGCGCATCGGCGTTGGCGTACAACAGAACGCGGGTTTCCGCATCCTGCGCGAAGAACGTATTCGCCCCTTTCATGGCCTTGCGGCGCGCCTGGCGCCATACCTTTTCCATCTCGGATTGATCGCCGAAATGGGGAATGGAATGGAAATCGAGAGTGATGGTCTGACCGGAAAACAGAGCCGGTTCCCCCGCGGTCAACCGGTGCATAATCTCTTTCTGCAGGCGTTGGCAAAGGTCGGCGGAAAGCCGGCAGGAATAGGTTTCCATATAGGTGGGTTTGGGAAGCGCGTTGAGTCCGGCGAACACGCCGAATCCCACGTCATGGTCGTATTGCCGCACATGACAGAGGCGTTCGCCTCCCATCAATTTCAACGCCAGAAAACTCAAAAACGCTTGCGTTTTGCCGATGACTTCGGATTGGGGAAGCGGCAGTTCCTCTACCACGTCCAAAATTCCCGATTCGAGGATGTAGGGAAGAAACGCGAAAATCCCCGCCACCTGGCACTCCTCGTTGAAGGGTTCGAGGCCGCCGAACTCCAAGTTATGAGCCGGTTGCGCCAAGAGGGCGTTGTTCTTGGTTCGACCGCGTTGGGCGGCGGTTCGGCGAGCGAGTTTGCCGAATCCGGAATCCTTCAAAATCCGCTCCACCGTGCTGGGACTCAATTCTAGATTTTCCTGGCGCAGGCGTTCGACAATGTCGTCCACCGACAGATGGCTTTTTCTCCATTCGCCAATCTGGTCGCGGACATACGGCGTCACGTGGCGATCTTTGGGGCAGGGGGAGGGCGGCGGGAAAAAGTTCAGTTTCCCGGCGCGCAGATCATGAGCCAGGGCGTAGAGCGACTTTTCCTTAAAACCGAAGCGCTGGGCGGCTTCGGCGGCGGAAAGGCCTTCGAGAGCGTAGGCGCGCAAGGCTTCGTACTGGCGATGCTTGCACAGAACAATGGTGTCGAAAATACCCGTTGATGAGCCTGGTTGGAGACGTTAAGGCGATTGCCATGGTTGAAAGGTTCATAGGGCATGAACTTTATCCCGGTTAGGAGACTTACCTGATACACGTCCTCCGGTCGGACCGATTTCTTTTTGAAAGAGAAGTAAGAGGTCTACTATGAGAAAGCGCAATTCGAAGATTCAAAGAGAGTCGTCAGGAGCCTCGCCGTCGTTGCAATCGATCAATCCGGATGCGGCAGGAATTGATGTAGGGGCGACAATGTTATGGGTGGCGGCGCCGGAGGATCGAGACGAGAATCCGATTCAATGCTTTGAAACGTTCACCGGCGACCTTCATCGGCTGGCGGAGTGGTTGAAGCAATGCCGGATACGAATCGTCGCGATGGAATCGACCGGCGTATACTGGATTCCCGTGTATCAAATTCTGGAGAGCCATGGTTTGGAAGTGAAGTTGGTGAACGCTCACCATGTCAAGAATGTGCCCGGACGGAAAACCGACGTGAAAGACTGCCGCTGGCTGCAGCAGTTGCACAGTTACGGGCTGTTGTCGGGGTCGTTTCGTCCGAAAAACGAAATCTGCGAGCTGCGCGGTTATCTACGGCATCGGGAGACGCTGGTGAAGACGGCGAGCGCGGAAATTCAACATATGCAGAAAGCCCTGGTGCAGATGAATCTGCGATTGGCTAATGTGATCAGCGATATTACGGGAACGACGGGGATGGCCATTATCCGCGCGATTCTCTCGGGGGAAAGGGACCCGAAGGCGTTGGCGCGGTTAAGACATCGCCGGATTGAGAAGAGCGAGGAAGAGATCGCGAAATCGTTGGAAGGAGATTTTCGGGAAGAGCACTTGTTTTGTTTGCGGCAAGCCCTCGAGTTGTACGAATTTTGCCAACGCCAAATCGAAGCGTGCGACCAGAAGATCGAAGAATGCCTAAGCCGGTTTGCATCGAAAGAGGATGGGGAGGCGAAACCGCTGCCACCCCGTAAGGATGGGAAAAAAAGATCGCGTCGGGGGAAAGGCGCCGGAGCGAAACTACGGGAAGAATTGTATCGGATAAGCGGAGTGGATCTGACGCAGGTGGATGGGATTCAAGAGCTGTCCGCGCAGGTGATTATTTCCGAAGTGGGGTTGGATATGTCGAGATTTCCCACGGAGAAGCATTTCGCTTCCTATTTGGGATTGTGTCCCAACCATCGGATCAGCGGAGGGAAAATTTTGAAGCGAAGCACGCGGAAAGTATTCAATCGAGCGGCCCAAACGCTGCGAATGGCGGCCATGATTGTAGAGAGAACGCCAAGCGCCTTGGGGACCTATTGCCGTCGGCTTAAGAGTCGATTGGGACCCGCGAAGGCCATCACGGCAACGGCGCGAAAATTGGCCTGCCTCATTTATCGCATGCTGCGGTTTGGAAAGGAATATGTCGATCAGGGACAAGAAGATTACGATAAGCAATACCAACAGAAAGTCCTTAAAAATATCAAAAAACGAGCTGCACAACTTGGATATCAACTCACTCCCAAACAAACACTTACGGAAATAGTTTCTTAGGAGCAAACCACCCGCGGTTCGCGGGCTATATCAGGCAGAAAAAGTAGAAGAGCCATCTTGGCTCTTTCTTTCGCTACTCAAGAGGCTGGAAGCCTCTTCTACTCTGGTGTTTCAGAAGAGAGTATGGAATTCGCCTCTCCTGTCCGCGGATGAGACGCCCGCCCCAGGACGAAATCGCGCGCCGGGAGCAAGCGAAACAGGCGCGGCAAGACGAGCGGGATCGAGTGGCGATCGAAGGGAAATTCGGCGAGGGCAAACGCCGCTACGGTCTGAGTCGAATCATGGCGAAATTGCCCGAAACGTCCCTGACGGCGATCGCACTCAACCTTCTGGTCATGAATCTGGGAAAGTTGTATCGGTTGGCGATGGAGAAAGGGCTTTTTGTTGGCCTTTTGGCGTATTGGAAGAGAATCAAAGAGGCGTCAGGAAGGCTTTGGCAAGCCCTTGGCGAGTTGGGATCTGCATGGATGCGCCGAAAGGATTCTCAGGCGACGCTTTCCGATCGTCAAGCGAACGGCGCCGCCCCCCTGCTCCGTCTTCTCTTTTCTAGGTAGTAAAGGTTTTTCAGCAAGCCCAACATAGAACATTTTCCAAGTCGTTCTATTCGATGATTAAATTTTCTCAATCTCCTCATCTCCTGCCTGTAGATGTGCGTAAATCTGGGTCGTTGAAAAATTCGAATGTCCCAGCCACTTGCTGATTTTATACAGGCTCACGCCGGCGATCGCAAGCTGAGAAGCGAACGTGTGACGCAAAACGTGCGGCGTAATCCATTCGAGCCCGGCTCTGCGGCAAACCGAGTTAAACGCGGTTTTAAACTCGTAGCGGTATTGCCAATGACTCTCTTCCTTGTCCGGGATAAACAAAAAACCCTTATCCTTCCGTTCGGGAAGAAGGAATTCTTCAATCCGCGAATGAAGTGGAAGCGTTCGGCATAAAGTGTACCCCATTGTCAAGACAGAAAAACGGGAAAAAGTGGTGGAATTCCGCTTGCGCCTTCGTGAATGCCTGAAGTCCCGTTTGGCCTGAATTCGAGGGTGGGCAACGGAAGGAGGCCGTAG
>JBFMBP010000176.1 GCA_040755155.1 Candidatus Omnitrophota bacterium
GTCCCGGGAATCCCCTGGCAAGAATCAGCTATGCAGATCGATCGGTTGAGTTTTAAAAAAATCTTTTTCCATATCGACAAAATCCATGAATATCAAACCACAGGCGACGCCTTTCCCGTCCACATGCTCGTGGGTTTTACCGACTATTGCAACCATGATTGCATCTGGTGTTATACGGCGTATTCGACGCACGATAACTTTATGGTCATGGAGGATGGAACCCGGCAAACGATCGAGAAAAAGCGGGACGACCGAGTTGTCGACGCCGACGTTTTGCTGCGCTTTCTCCGCGACGCCAAAAGCCGGGGGCTAAGTTCGATCAAGATCGTCGGCAGCGGCGAACCCATTCTGCATCCGCAATCGGCGGAAATGATGAAGGAAATCGGCGAGATGGGCATCGATTTCGGCGTATTGGGCAACGGGCAATTATTGAAAGAGGAGCATTTCGAAGCGCTCATGCAATACGCTACGTTTTTCCGGTTCAGCCTCGACGCCGCCGATGCGGAAACCTACAAAAAATTGCACGGACCTTCCGCCCGCTTCGATAAAGTCATTGAGAACCTCAAACGGTTAGTGCAGGAACGAAAAGATCGCAAAAAAATTCTGCCCACGATCGGCGTTCAGTACGTCGTCAGTCAATATAACGTGGACGGCATGGAGCCGTTTGTGCAGCTTATTCGCGAGATCGGCGCGGATTACGTCGTCTTCAAGCCCATGTACGACAATTTGATCAACGTCAATCGCGCCAAAAACACGCTGCCGGTGGAAGCCGTTCTACAAAAACTGCGGGAACTCAAGCCATACGAAACGGAGCATTTCTCCATCTACGACAAAGGCGGCGAGCAATTCCGGCTGGCATGGTCGCCGCAACGGACCAATAATGAAGTTTATTATAAAAAGTGCATGGCTCATCAATTCGTTCCTTCCGTATACGCCAATGGAAACCTATACATTTGTCCCAACCTGGCTGGACGTAAGGAATTCGTTTTAGGGAACATTTACGAGAATACGCTGGAGGAAATCTGGCGTTCCCCCAAACGGAAAAAAGCCGTCGAATCGATCGATCTTTGCGGCAAATGTCCGGCGCGTTGCTATTTGGATCCTTTGAATCGCATCCTGTGGGATATTTCGAATCCCGACCCGGCTATCCATCCCACCTTTCTATAAAGGGCTATTCGATCCCATTCAGTCTCAATCGGCTGAAGAGCCTATGCAGCGAAAAAGGTCAACCATGAGCAAGGCATCCTCTCCTCGCGCCGTTAACTTTTTTGAAGGGATATGCGATATAAAAATCATTAAGGAAAACGATCGGAAACGTACTGACTTAAGGAAAAATATATCGCTCGAACAGAAAAAGCTTTTAGAAACCTTCGAATACGAATACTTCGATTCCGATCTAGGTTATGGGGGATATTTTTGGGACGGCCGTTTCGCTCCCGCCGCTCAAAGGATGGCGGATTATTATGGATTGGGGAAAAGCAGCCGGGCGCTGGACGTCGGGTGCGCCAAAGGATTTCTCGTCTACGAATTTCAACATCTCCTTGCTGGAGAAACTAACGCTTTCGGATGCGATATCAGCGCCTATGCGTTGAAAAACGGCCATCCGGAAATCAGGCCGCAGCTAATCCGCGCGAGCGCTCATCAAATCGGTTTTCTGGATCGCTCCTTCGATCTAGTCGTATCCGTGGATGCGATTCACAATTTGCCGGAAGAACTCTGCGATCAATCCCTTCGCGAAATGATGCGCGTTAGCCGGAGGAAAATCTTCCTCCAAGTCGCCTCTTATCATACACCCGCCGAGAAAGAAGCGCTTTGCTGTTGGGGAGCGGCGCTCAAAACGCTGCGCAGCGCCGAGCAATGGCTGGAGGCGTTCGCCAAGATCGGATATACGGGAGAATATTGGTTCAAAACGTTCGCTTTCGCGCGCTAATAACTATTTGATATCCAGCGGAAACGCTGGAATAAATCGCCCGCTATGCGGAGAA
This sequence comes from Candidatus Omnitrophota bacterium, assembly GCA_040755155.1. NCBI lineage: Bacteria > Pseudomonadati > Candidatus Omnitrophota > Candidatus Omnitrophota bacterium. Next base: position 1,986 of record JBFMBP010000176.1, read on the forward strand.
AATCATGGACCAAGTTTTAGTTACAGGCGCTTCGGGATTTTTAGGTCGGCATTTATGCCGGCGATTGCTTGCCGAGGGGATGAAAGTCAACGCCCTATCTCGAAAAGAATTCACTTTTCCTGGAGTTGCTTACATTCCGGCGGATATCGCCGATCCGGTTGCGATCGCCAAAATCATGAAGGAAAAGCAATTTCGAATCGTTTTTCATTTAGCGAGTTATTTCGGGGATAAGGCGGAGTTAGCCGATGCTGCCAGGCAATTTATCCAAGTAAATATACAAGGCGCTATCCATGTTCTTCAGGCGATTCAGCCGGGAAATTCGCGCTTTGTTTACGCTTCCACTCTCTGCGTAAGCAGCGCCGTTCAATGGCGCCGTCCCGTAACCGAAGAAGACTCCGCACCGGGGGAGATGTATGGCGCCAGCAAACTCGCGGGTGAAACCTTTACTCGCATGTTCGCCGAAAAAGCGGGCGTTTCCTGGATTGCTTTGCGTTACTCTTCCATCTATGGACCGGGCGATACGCATCCATACGTGGTTCCTGTTAT
>JBFMBP010000177.1 GCA_040755155.1 Candidatus Omnitrophota bacterium
GAAGAATAGGAAGAGAGGAATCAGGCAGAGATGGGGCGCGAGGATGAAGCGCTGAACCGCAGGATTATTGGCAGTGTCTTTCATAAGACGCATCCATAGCGGATATTCAAGGGCAAAAACTACTTTGCCCTTGCCACCCCGTCCCCATCCCGTCGCCCTGTCGCTCCTCATTTCGATTTATTCTTGATAATAGAATAAATCTGCATCCATTTTTTCCTACAGAAAAGTTTTATGTCTTCGGCGATGGCGTAGACGAGGGGGATGATAAAGAGCGTTAACAGCGTGGATGTGGTCAAACCGAAGATGATGGCGTTGGCTAGCGGCGACCAGAGAGGCGATTTGCCGCCCAGTCCCAGCGCCATCGGCGCCAGGCCGCCGATAGTAGTGATGGATGTGAGAATAATAGGACGCAAACGAACTTTCGATGCGCTGATGATGGCGTAATATAAACTCAATCCCGATTTACGGTGACGGTTGACGAATTCCACTAACACTAGCGAATCGTTGACCACGATGCCCGCCAGGGCGACAATGCCGATCATAGCGGGAAATGTGAGACGGTTAAGAGTAAGCAATAGCCCTCCGAAGACGCCTACCGAGGCGAAGGGAATCACTAACATGATGATCAACGGCTGCATAAAAGAATGGAATTGAGTGGCGAGAATAAGATAAATCAGAAAAATTCCCAACAAAAAACATAGAAAAAGGCTTCGGAATACTTCTTGATTGCGTAGGTATTCGCCGCTGAATGCGATTTGGCATTCGGGATAGCTTTCAAGAAATTGGGGGATAAGGCGCTGGATTTGCGCGTTGACGGTTTGGGATGTCGTCTTCTTGGAATCGAGTTGCGCGGTGATGGAGATCGTGCGCTTGCCGTCCGTATGGGGAATGGTATAGAAACCGGGAAGAAACTTTAAACTGGCGGCGTCGCCTACGGTCACGTAACCTCCGTAAGGAGTCTTGATCTTGATATCGCGCAAGGCGTCGATGGAGGAACGATCCTCTTCCCGCAGCCGGACGACGATATCGAACTCATCTCCCTTGTCGTGAAAGACGGCGGCTTTGCGGCCTTGGACGGCGGCGTTGACAGTATCGGCCAGAAGGCCGTTATTGACGCCGAGCAACTGGGATTTCGCTTCGTCCGTCTGCGCCCACAATTCGCGGCGGCTGCGCGAGTAATCGTCCCGTATGTCGTAAACGCCCTCGATGGAGGCGAGGCGTTCCTTTAACCGGCGGGCGACGGCCTCCAGGTTTTCCCATTTCTCGCCGCGAACGTCGATATATACGGGCGCGCCCGTAGGCGGCCCTTCTTTTTTGCGGTCGATTTGGAACGAACGCAAGCCCTTCACGCCGCCAAGAAGCGGGCGTACCTTTTCGATCAATTCCGGTATGGACGTTGTTTGTTTATAGTTATCCCGCAAAAGAACTTCCAGCGTGCCGACGTGGGGAGCAAATTCGTTGCGGTATTCCACTTCTACCATGCCGGCGATGGCGATGGTCGTATCGAGAATCTCGGCGGGAAGGATGCGGCGAACGATGGCTTCGATCTCCTTCAAGGCGCGTTCGGATTCGTCCAGCCGGGTTCCGTCTTGCAGCCATATCTTGACGTCGAAGCGGGGAAAAGCGTCGCTGTTGGGGAACATTTCCACTTGTAATATCTTCCATGAAACATAGCTGCCGATCGACAACAGCAGCAATAAGATCGGAACCACCGTATAGCGGCGGCGAAGAACGTAAAACAAGCTTCTTCCTAATTTCGGGCGCAGCCAGGCGAAAAGATCGCGCCGGTAGTCCCGGTCGATTCCTCGCCGAGGGATGGAGCCATATTCTGCGACATGGCTGGGCATCATAAAAAAAGCCTCGAAAAGCGAAGCCATCAGCGTAAAAATGACGACGAGCGGAATTTCTTGGATAAATTTTCCGATGATGCCCGTAACTAATAATAGCGGCGCGAAGGCGGCGACGGTGGTGAACGTAGCGGCGGTTACGGGAAGGATTACTTCTTTCGCACCAACGATGGCGGCCTGGCGGGCGGGAAGGCCTTGTTCCATGCGGCGGCGGATGTTTTCCAAAACGATGATGGCGTCGTCCACTACGATTCCCAAAACCAGGATGAGCGCAAACAACGAAACGCCGTCAAGGCTTAAATTCGCCCAATGCATATAAGCGAAAGTGGAGAGAAAGGAAACGGGGATTCCCAAGGTGGCGAAGACGGCGTTTCTCGCTCCCAGAGAATAGGCGAGGAGAAGAAAGACAATGCATAATCCATAGAATGCGTTTTTCTGCAAGTCGGAAATGCGGTTTTCGATTTCCTTGCTGGTATCGGTGAAGAGAGTCAAATGGATTCCGCTCCCCATTTGCGATTGAAAATCCCGCATCAAGGATTTGATCTCTTGCAATATTTTTATCGTATCCGCCCCTTTTTTTCTTTTGACTTGGAGCAACATGCAAGGGCGGCCGCCTTCCCGCACTCGCACCCATTCGTCTTCGTGAGAATCCTGAATGGACGCCACGTCGCTCAGATAGACTGTTCCGCCGTCGGGCAGCGAGTGGAGAGCGATTTCCCCCAACTGCTCCGGCTTCTCCGCTTCGCCGATGACGCGCAGGTTGAATCTTTGCTGGCCGATGTCCATCACGCCGCCGGGAACGTTTCGGCTGCGCGTCCGAACGGCGTCGCAGACGTTTTGCAGCGACAAACCGTACGCTTCCAGGCGTTGCCGATCCACATCAACGCGGATTTGCCGTTCGCGGTCGCCGAAGATATTTACCGATCCCACGCTGTGAATGTCTTCGATGCGATCTGACAAGCGCTTGGTCAACTCCTTGAGCGTTTTTTCAGGAAGGGGAGCGGAAAAGGCGATTTCGCAGATGGGAAAGAAGGAAGTGGTGATTTCATAAACGCGGGGCATTTCCACATCTTCGGGCAAGTCCGTAATCCGGTTAACGGCGTTTTGCACCTTGGTGACTTTATAATTCATATCCTTAACGGATTGGTAGAATTCTATATTGACGACCGAAGCGCCTTCTCTGGAAATAGACATGATGCGGTCGATGTCTTCCAGATCGATGACCTCGTCTTCGATTTTCTGAGTGATGAGAGTTTCGATGTCTTCCGGCGCCATGCCGGGATTCACGGTTAAAACAACAACCGTATTGATATTGACATCGGGGTCTATATAGCGAGGAAGAGATAGGAAGGATGCTCCACCGGCGGCGAAGATCAATAGTAAAACAATTTTAACGAAGACGGGATTGTTAACCCCGATATCCGTAATGCTCATCGCCAATCCATTTCCCCCCCGATTACGACATTCTGCCCATTGACGAGACTTTCCGGAGCCGCCGCCGCTAGAACGTCATCCGTTTGGAGTCCCTCCTCGACGATCGTCCACTCGCCGGTAGAGGGGCCGATTTTCAGCGGTTGAAAAATCGCCGCATTTTCCTTGATGAGGAAGACGCCTGTTTTTCCGCCTCGGCTCCATAAACTGTCCGTTTTGACGAGAGTCGCATTTTCTCGCCGTTCCGCGACGAACTGGAGACGCGCAATCATGCCTGCTCGCAGCAAGCCGTTGGCGTTGTCCACCGCCGCCTCGGCGGGAAAGGAATGGCTTACTTCGTCCGCCATGACGCTGAGGAAGGAGAGAGTTCCTTCGAATGTTATATTGGCAAGGGCGTCGGCGCGGATGATCGCAGTGCAGCCGGGAGCGATTTTGGCAATGTCTTTTTCAGGGATGCGGGCGGCGATTTTTACTCGGCTGGCGTCAACGATGACGGCGATGGGAGCGCCCGCGCCGACCATCTCCCCTTCTTCTACGTATTTCTCGACGATGGTTCCATCCAAAGGGGAGAGAATGCGGGAATCATGCCGTTGTTCCTGGGCCAGGCGCAAGGCCGCCTCCGCCTGAGCCAATCGCGCCGCGCTTTCGGCCAAGTCTTCCTGGCGGGCGCCGATCTGTGCAAGTTCCAATCTCTTTTCTGCGGCGGCCATAGCGCGGTTAGCGACTTGGTACGCCGTTTCCGCTACGTCTAATTGGCTTTGGGCGATGTTCCCCGTTTGGCGCAAGGACTTCAACCGTTCGTAATTGCGTTGGGCTTCTTGTTGTTGGACCTTCGCCTGCTGCAAGGCGCTTTCGGCGATATCGATCTCTTGGGGACGGCTAAGGGATTGCATTTTCTTGTGGTTGGCGGCGGCGATATCGTATTGGGCTTGCGCCTGGTCGCATAACGCTTTGGTTTTGGCCGAATCGATTTCCGCCAGGAGAGCGTCTTTAAAAACGCGTTCTCCTTTTTCGAAATAAAGGCGCTCGATAGGTCCCGGCGCTTCGCTGGAGACGCGGACGATTTTCCAGGGGCGGACGGTTCCAACGGCTTCGCAGGTCAGGGTGACATCTCGAATGCGGGGTTTGGCTATAAAGACGGCAAGCGGTTTGATGGGAGATGGATTCGGATCCAACGTTGTATCCGGCGGATCTTGGCAGCCGATTGAGGTTATTATTACAACCGCCGTGAGGAATGCGCATGATGTTTTGGAAAGGGAATTCATAATCCATCTCCCCATCGGCGGCGGCCTTGCCAATGATCCGGCGGAACGATTTATTTGTCCGAATTGTCGTCCATTTGGAACAATGCCTTAGAAAAGGCCTCCGGATCGAAAGGTTCCAAGTCTTCGATGCCTTCGCCGACGCCGATGAACTTCACCGGCAAGTTCAGTTCCTTATGCACGGAGAGAACGACTCCGCCGCGGGCGGTGCCGTCCAGCTTAGTCAGGATCAACCCCGTCACGCCGCAGGATTGCAGAAACGTCTTTGCTTGCGTTAAGGCGTTTTGTCCCGTCGAGGCGTCCAGCACTAGCAGCGTTTCGTGAGGCGCCCCTTCGAATTCGCGGGCGATGACCCGCGACATTTTCGAAAGTTCCTGAATCAAGTTGGTTTTGGTATGCAAGCGTCCGGCGGTATCGATGATCACCGCATCCGGCGCCGATTGCTTTGCTTCGCTCATAGCGTTATAGACGACGGAAGAGGGATCGGCGCCTTCCGTTCCTAATACGATGGGGACGCCCGCGCGTTTCGCCCAAATTTCCAATTGCTGGATGGCGGCGGCCCGGAACGTATCGGCGGCGACAAGCAGCACTTTTTGCCCCTGGCTTTTCAAGCGATGCGCCAATTTGCCGATAGCTGTAGTTTTGCCGACGCCGTTCACGCCGATGACGAGATAAACGCCGGGACCTTGCGGCGGCGTCTTCAAAGCGCGTTCTCCTTGTTCAAGCATTTCGCGCATGAGGAATTGCATGGTTTGCGTCAGCCATTCCGAATCGGTGGAATTGTTCTTCTTCTCCCGGCGGATGCGGTCGCGCAGTTCTTCGATCAACGTCATCGTCGTTTCCACGCCCACATCGGCGGAAATCAATATTTCTTCCAAATCTTCCAAAAGATCGTCGTCGATTTTTCCCCGCAGTTTGAAGAGATTGAGCGTTTTGCGGGCGATGGATTCCCTCGTCGCCCGCAATCCATCCCGCAATTTGGCGAAGAGGCTTTTCTTGGGCGCGGCGGATTTTTCTATTTCCTCCGTAAGCGCAGGAGAAGCGTCAAGAATTTGCGCTTCCTCATCGATGGAAGAAATCATTCCTTCCGATGGAGTTACAGGCGAGGTTGCAAGAGTTTCTTTCTTTCTTTTCCAAAACATAAACCTTAATCCTTATGGGGAGAATTCGTCGAGAGCGAGCCGCCGCGCGTCAGAAGCGGCGAGGTTGTTTAAGATTGATACTATAGCTGTCTTCTCGATCCAATCAAAGCCATAGACCTCTCTGTGCGCGAAGAGCGTTCTTTCTGCGCCAAGGATTGGAAAAATGACGGCGAAAGCGAATTTTCCTGGAAAAGGAAGCGGCGGGAGCCTACATTTTCGAGAAGGAAAATAGTAGCATAAGAAATCGTTCGCAGGTTCGTTTTGAGATTATTTATTAACTCATGTTACGCAGCCTGTATTGTCACGGCATCGGAAAAATCGTTCAAGAGAGGCGTTGAGGTTTCCAAGATTATGTCTCTTTCGGCGCGTAAAAAAGTCGTATGCCGCGAAATTTCATCTCCCAGCCTTGAAAGGCTGGGCTATTGCCAAATGCCCCTTTAAAGGGGCAAACGACAATAGCCCGCCGTTTCAACGGCGGGTTTAGGAAGAGATTCCTTTTTCGTGTTTTTCTTTTTTATTTCGAATTTTCGCGATTCGATCGAGGAGGGTAATAGATTCCTCTAATTTCCCATTGCGCGTAACATGAGTTATTAATAATAAAGCAGGAAGGAGAATGATTATGTCGAATAGGCCTTTGAATGTAGGTCTGGTAGGTGGAGGCGGAGGCGCTTTTATCGTCAATCCGCATCAGAAAGCGATTTTCTTCGATGGAACGCGGCGCGTCGTTTGCGGCGCCTTGCATCCCGATCCCGCCGTCGCCATGAAAGAGGCGGAAGCGTGGGCGTATCCGATTAAGGGCTATAAGAATTACGACGAAATGCTGGACGAAGAGATGAAGAAGCCTGCGGGCGAGCGCATCGATTACGTCTTGATCGTTACGCCCAACTTCGTCCATTTCGATCCCGCCAAGAAAGCGCTCTCGAGGGGCATTCCCGTTTTTTGCGAAAAACCGTTGACGGTAACGCTGCAGGAATCGGAAGAACTGGTCAAGATCGTCAATGAGAAGAAGATACCCTTCTGCACGGCGCATACGTATCTCGGCCATTGGACCAGCCGCTTGTCACGTTTCATCGTTACTTCCGGCTTGATCGGCAAGGTGCGCTGGGTGGATTCCTACTACATCCAAGGTTGGTTGGCGGGACGTATGGAAGACCAAGGCGTTATGCAGGCCGAATGGCGCGTCGATCCCAAGCGCGCGGGCGGCAGCTGCTGCGGCGGCGACATCGGCACCCACGCCTTGATGCAGCTGCGTTACGTTACAGGCCTCGACGTCGTGAAGCTGCAAGCCTATCTGGAGACTTTTGTCGCTGGTCGGCAATTAGACGACCATTTCACCGTTTATTGCGAACTGTCCAATGGCGGCAAGGCTTTGGTGCGCGCTTCGCAGATCGCCATCGGCCATAAAAACGATCTGGGCATCGAAGTCAACGGCGACAAGGGAACCTTGGTCTGGCGGCAGGAAGAGCCGGAAAAACTCGTCATTCATCTCCCCGGCCAGCCGGATCGCGTATATTGGCGCGGAGAAGTGAAGCCCAACGATGGCTTCTTCAAAGATATCCCCGCCAGCCTCTTGTCCGAACCGACGATTCCTTCTGGCCACCCTGAAGCTTTCCACGACGCCTTCGCGCGGCTGCACCGTTGCTTCGAAGCGGACGTACGCGCCTACCAGGCGGGAACCTATCAAAAAACGGACGGCTCCAAGTACGCCACCGTCGACGACGGCCGCATAGGCATCGCCTTCATCGAAAAAGCGCTGGAAAGCAACAAGAACAACCACGCCTGCGTGGAATTGAAATAACGATTTCTTTTTGTTGAGTAAGAATAAAGGGGACGTCATCGCGGCGTCCCCTTTTGTTTTACATTGCTAGCTCATGCTACGCGCCTGGGAGTGCGGACGTCCCGTCCGCAAGTTGGAGGAACTGTTCCAGAGCGGCGTTGAGGCCCCATTTCCGTCGCGTTTTTGAATCACGAAAACACGAAAGAACTCGAATTCCATGAAGTTATCGAATCACGGATATGGGGGATTCTTATTGATTTCATGGAAAAAATCTTTTCACGGCGCGATCCCTTCCACAATTTTTTTTGTTTTTTTTTGTGATTTTCTTATTATTTCGCGTTTTCGTTCGCAGCCCATAAGGCTGCCTGTCTTGCCGGTGAAAGTCCGGTCGCGGTAGTTGGCTGTTTGACCGCGTAGTCATATTCGACGCCTCTGCGAGGCGACTTGGGAGGTGAA
>JBFMBP010000178.1:0-6256 GCA_040755155.1 Candidatus Omnitrophota bacterium
TCGCCCCGTCACCCCGTCGTCATCCCAGCCTTGAAAGACTGCGCTATTTTAAAGTGCCCCTTTAAAGGGGCAAACGATAATAGCCCGCCGTTTCAACGGCGGGATTGTTGCAATCGCCGAGAGCCTTTCCTCAGTAGGGGAGCTCATCTTTCATCATACCAACAGAGGATGATTCATGGAAAATTTATTGAAATTCATCGCCAAACAAGCCAACCTCGACCGGGTGCTCTTTACTCCGGCGCTGAAAAAAATCTATTTCGACATGGCCGTGGCTTCGGGAGGCGCCACTCAGTTCAAACACGCCGATTCCGCCCGCAAGGGACTCTCCTTCATCGCCGACAAGGCGGGAGATAATAAACATGCGCTGCTGTTCTGCGCCTGTTACGAATTAATTCAAACATACGATCTGCTGCTTCAACTGGCGCAACAAAAGGTTCCCGCCGTCGTTTTGGCTCTCCGTTCCGGCGTTCCCGATGAAACCGCCGAGAATTGGAACTATCTCCAATTCAACGGCGCAGGGTGGCTGCATTTCCATACGCATACGCTGCAAGAGGCCTACGATCATCTCGCATTGGCTTATTATCTCTACGAAGAAAAAAAACTAACCCTGCCCGCGTTGGTTTTGCATTCCCGCTTGCAGCATGACAGTTTGGGCGATTTTACGCCCCGCGAAGAACTGAACCTGGGCAATCCATTGACGGGATTGCAAAGCGCCCGCGCGAGCAAAAAGATGAGTTTCGAAGACGCCGTCGCTTCCATGAAGAAGAAGAAAGAGAAAACGACTCTGGCCGATCTCTACCAAGACCTGCCGCAGATGCTGCGCGAAGGCTATGAAGCCCTTGGTTATGCGCTTCCGGCGCAGGGGTTGCCTTTCCGGGGCCAAGGAAAGGAAGAGGCTGCCGTCATTTCTCTCGTCCCGGAAAACGAGGAGGGAGAAGAAGGATTCTACCGCCTGCTCTGCTATCGGCCTTTCGCCGCCGAAAGCCTCCTCGGCGAACTCGCCGCCAAGAAAATCGTCGCCGCCGTCGAACCAAAGCCATCGCCAGGGACAACCGTTCCGCCTTTCTTCGCGGAGATAAGTGGAGCTTTATCTTCGCGTTTTTCCAGAAAAATAATATCGGTTACCGTCCCTTCCGGAATGGCGGTTTTGGCGAAAAACGCCGTCGGCGAGATCAAGAAGATCGTTCAGCAGGCGCTGGAAAATCCAGAGCAAGCGCTGGTTTTTCATGAATTGTCATGAATTCTTATATTTGTCGCGTGGGATAGATGCGTAGAGTGGATTCAAAGCGAAGCGCAGCCCATCCTTCGCGTTCATTTCCAAACTGGCTGTCCCGCGATTTTTAAACGGACGGCGTAAAATCCTTTTCGCGCCGTGATGAAAAGCGTTTTATTATCCGGTCCGCCGAAAGCGCAATTGGCGGGTTGTTCCGCGGCTTTAATGACGCCGATCTTGTTCCCGGTGGGATTGAAGATGGCGAGGCCTTCGTTGGAAGCGAAATATAAGTTGCCTTTCGCATCGACCTTCATCCCATCTGGCGATCCGATATTATCGATGAGAATTTTTCCATTCTTCAAGGTTCCATCCTTCTCCACGTTGAAGACGCGCACGCGGTTGCCTTGCCGTCCGGAATCGCAGATATAGATAAGGCTTTCGTCCGGCGAGAAAGCGATGCCGTTAGGCATATTGAAATCGTCCGCCAGCAATATCGGTTCACTCCCCGGCTTGACGGCGAATACGCCCTGAAACGATAGTTCCTTCTCCTCCGGTCTTACGCCATACGATGGATCGGTGAAGAATATCATGCCGTCGGAACGAACGCAGCAGTCGTTAGGGCTATTCAATCTTTTTCCCTTATACTTGTCTGCAATAACTTCGATCGAACCGTCCGCTTCCGTACGGCTGACGCGGCGGGCGCCGTGTTCGCAGGCGATAAGGCGTCCTTCGCAGTCGAATGTGAGGCCGTTGGAGCCATTGCTGTTTTCGCGCCATACGCTTAGACCTTGGCTGGCGTCCCATCTCATGATCTTATTGGCGGGGATGTCGCTGAAGAGGACATAACCGTCTTTATGCCATACCGGCCCTTCCGTAAAATTCATTCCTCCCGCTAGAGCAACAGCTTCGGCGGCGGCGATGTCTGACAGGTTTTCGGCGCTAAGGGCGGGAGCCGTTATTGTCAAAGCAACCGTTAATGTTCCCAATAGGATCGTGCAGGCGAATAAACGCATGATATCGTCCTTTCGATGTTTCGAAAATTTTTCGATGTTTTGTAGATCGAGCGATGCGAACCTGACTAAGGCTATCTTACGCTTCCTCGAATTTTTCGACAAGAATGGAATCGCCGCGAGCGTTGCGCAGCGCCGTTGCATCGCCGATGATTTTTCCGAAGCGGGTAACCTTGCTGGCGGCGCGAGGCCGGTCGTCCATCGATGCAGGCGTCCTTCCATAAAAAATGCAGAAAGCATGGCCGGGCGGCCAATAAGCGATATCGCCCGCTTCCATAATCTCCTGGCCTTCTTCCTGTTCCAATCGCACAGGGACGCCGAAATAGATTTCATCGCCCCAGACGTTATAAGGAAGATCGAAAGGCAAGGCATTATAAATCGCTTTAGCGGTTTCGTTATTCGACAATTCCGCTTCCAGAATTGCATCCCCAACGCTGATTTTTATCTTCATGGTTTTTGATCCCTCCATCATAAAGATGATGCGATCTCAAAGACCAAATAGCTTGGGCGTTATGCGAGTTTCCGCGTTGCAACGGACTAACCAGGAAATCCGGCTCTCTCCAGAGTCTAATGGGATATGAAAACGTTGGGATTGCGCCTGATTTGTTGATGGATCAAACCGGAAAGCGTCTTCTCCATGAATCAAAATTCCGTTCCATAACATCGTTTTGGGCAATATCTCCATTTTATCGGAAATTTGCCGAAGAAGAAATGGAGAGGACGATTCCGGCGCGACTTCAAATCTATAGATTCCCGCATAATCCGCTTTGATTTTCCAGGTAACGAAGCATAATCCTTCCTTCAATTTCGCTTCGGCGATAAGTCCGCCCAGGTTGAAAGAGGCTGTTTTGGAATCCGGCAGGATTTCTCTGGATGCATTATGGGGTTCCTTGGCGTATCCAAGGAAAAGGGGATCGCCGTCCTGCGTTGCAATCTTTTTCTGCGCAGGATAATCTGAAGAATCGGCGTTCAGCGCGAAGGGGCCATCCACCAGTAAGGAAGACGGCGTTAAAATCGTTGGCTTGAATTGAAAATAATCGATTCCGACGGTTAGTCCTTTCGCATCGGGATGGCTTCCCAAGACGTGAACGCTTATGCGGGGCTGACTCGACGTGTGAAGGAATAATGGGAAAGGCGATACATAGCGTTTCAGCATGTAATGTTCGGCGTAAAGGTCGATAGCGGGCAAGACGGTCTCGCCGTTGACCCGCAAGTCGATTTGCGCGCCGTCGGGAGCATGGGTTAATGCGCATTCCAACTTGTACAATCCGGAAAAGAGCAAAGGCGGCGCATCGAAACTGCATGAGGCGCCCTCCTTGAAGGCTTCAAAGCGGATCTGCTGATTCCGGCTCCAGTCCGGTCCATAGGCCAACATTTCCTGGGATTCGAAGACGCCGCCGTTGGCTGCGCCCCAAAGCGTTTCTGCTTCCAATGGGCTTTCCGGTTCGCCTTGCCGCTCCTGAAAATGGATGACGGATTGAATCGGCGTTAATTTCCGGAAATAGCGGCCTCCGATAGGAAGAGGCCAGGAGAAGCGTTGATGCGGTTCTTCCTGATACCAATAAACTGTCGAGGCATAATCTTGCCGCAAAGCGTTGGCGGTCCCATGCTCGAAGGTAAGATCGAGGCTCTCGGAAAAACGTATCGGCGCGGGTAAAAAAAGGCGCAGCATCGCATCCATTCCATTGAAATCGGAGGCGCCCGCCGCCAAAGGCCAGTTTGATGTAATGACGCTTCCTCCCTGATCGAAGAAACCTTCTTTGCCGCAGCCATGCAGCGAGGGGGGAAAAGAGAAACGATCGACGAAAATCATGGCGTCGCTTTCCGGAGACGGCGTTCGCACCATATAAACTCCCATAAGGCTTCCGCGCCCTCTGGCGGATAATGCCGTGTAATTTTCGGATGGATCGCAGACCGGTTCATTGTTCGTTTCGGAGAGCGTCAACGGTGGAACCGGCGTATCGTTGTCTCTAGTCCAATAGGCGTGGAAAGTGGAAAGCGATTGAGGAAGGTTGGCTTTTTCCTGGTACGTCAGCACCGCTTCCGCCTGATAGGTGTTTTGCAGATGGCCGTTTGTAAGTTGAAACCTCGCTTGGGTATGGAAAGGCATGGGCAAATAACAAAATCGCCATCCGTTTTTTTCCTGTCCTAAAGCCAGGGTTTTAACTCGGTCGGCGAAGAAATCCCCGGCGGGCGAGACGATGCTGGGATATTTCTCCTCATCCCAAAACGTCTTTAACATTAAATCCCGGCCGATTTCCACGCTTCCCTCCGTCCATTTCATGCGAAAGCCCAGGAGAATGGCGGGGCCGGTTATGGTCGCCAGGTCGATGGTCTCTCCGGCGGGAATCGTGGCTTTGATTTTTTGTTCCTTGATATTGTCGGCGGTGAAGATTGGCGGTTTTTCCGGCGTTACGAAATTTTTCGCCGCGTTATCCAGGCGGGTCTCCTCTTCTTTGGATATAGGATAGGCCATCGAGACGACGGGGGCGTTTTTGGAAAAGGTTTCGTATTCAATTTGATAAAAGCAAAGTTTATCGATCGCAATCTTGCAAAATTGTTTATAGGGAATGGGAATGTAAGACCAATGGGCGCTTAAAGGATCGGATCCGGCATAGACGAACGGCTTGATGAATGGTTTAAATTTGTTGAGAAATAAATCTTGAAACGATCGTTGGATCAAAGGCTCTCCGCCCTTGTCCACGAAAATACGGATCATTCCTTGGGGATTGGCGGACCAGAGTCGCGTGATCGCTCCTGGTCCTTGCATTTCCGCGATGACGTACCAATCCCCTTCCTGGCGTAAAAATCCGCCGTCGTCCCGGTTACCCCCCTGGCGATCGTAACTGGAGAACATTTCGACCTTGGCGTCCGGATCAAGAAAGAGACGGTTGATATCCGAGGTTTTGTCGATAAGCGTGGAAAAAGATATTTTCGTTTCTTCCGCGCCGAAGGCGGAATCGAACGCCGCAGAGATTAAAAAAACGGGAAAAAAAAGAAGAAATAATCTCCCCATCACAACCACTTTCACGAAATTTTTGAATCACGGACATCGCGGATTCTTTTGGATTTCACAAAAAAAAGCATTTCATGATGCAAGCCCATGCGCCAACTATTTTTCTTTTTTTCGCGTCTTTCTTTTTCGTTTCGTGTTTTCGCGATTCGAAACGGCGATTCTATTTGATAACTTCAACTTATTAATTGCGCGTAACATGAGATTATAAAATGGGGCGGCCTCATCGGCCACCCCAAGAAAGGCAAATTCAACACTTTGCTAGTACTCCTTGACATTTAAAATTGTCCCCTCGCCATCCGGGAGAGGGTTAGGGTGAGGGGGCTTATTCAACAATGCAACGTTCAAAATCAAATGTCATTGAATACTAGGCAGACGGATGATGTTACCCGCCAATGATTACGCTGTTCAAGACAAAGATGTTGCCGCTGGAACGCAGGCCGTTGGAGGGTTCATAAATAAAATCGGCTTTTTGATCGTGAAGCCCTTGTGCGCCCGTTTCTCCCCAAGGGTAGTTTTGTACGCCGTTGGGACCGACGGAAGTCATGATATATTCAATGCCGTATCTTGCCAACATATTATATAAGGCTATCGTATTTTTGCAGTTGGGTGTGCCATTCGGTCCAAAAGAGACGCGGGAAGTATATTCGTATACCGGACGCAATCCCGTTTTTATGCTATTGAGATTTTGGAATTTCGAAGTGGGATCCCAGAATTCGTCGGCAGGAATTGCGCTGATGTAAGCGACCGGCGTCGTCAGAGGCAAGTAAGATAAATGTTCCGCGCTGCCGATGTTGCAATCGCCATCGAAAGTATACTGTCCTTTATCGAGACGGTACTGTTCTTCCGCCATAGCTACAGCTTTCATGTCCGAAACCACGCGCGCCACCTTAGCGCGCATCTGGGCATTCAGAAAATTGGGAACGGCGATAGCGGCCAGCACTCCAATGATGGCTACAACAATGAGCAATTCAATCAGGGTAAATCCTTTCTTCATCGATTTTTCCTCCTATTGGCAAT
>JBFMBP010000178.1:6356-66057 GCA_040755155.1 Candidatus Omnitrophota bacterium
GCGCGCATCTGGGCATTCAGAAAATTGGGAACGGCGATAGCGGCCAGCACTCCAATGATGGCTACAACAATGAGCAATTCAATCAGGGTAAATCCTTTCTTCATCGATTTTTCCTCCTATTGGCAATCAAACAAATAATACGCATAAGATTTCAAAACAAAATTTCAGTTAAGATGAATGAGAGAAAACAACTCGCCGGATATTTCTTTTCCTCTCGCAAATGGCGTTTCAAAGAAAGAAAAATGAAACATTAACCCTAAAAAACAACGGATAAAGAACTCTTATTTTTTTCTGGCTTTGGCGAGCGGATTGTCCTTGGGATTTTTCTTTGCCGGCGCTGGGCGCGCATCCACTCCATTCGCCGTGATTTCGGGATCGTATTGGATGATTTTTTCCACTTCCTCGTCGGGACGGGGGATGACGTGCGCGGAAACGACTTCGCCCACTCGCCGCGCGGCGCTGGCGCCCGCATCCACCGCCGCTTTTACGTCGGCGACCTCGCCGCGCAGTTTGACGGTTACGAGTCCCGGATCGACGTATTCGATCTGGGTCACTACCGCATCGGCCGCTTTGACGGCGGCGTCGGACGCTTCGATGGCGCCTACTAATCCTCTGGTTTCGATCAAACCCAACGCGCTCATAGAATGATTATCCCTTCCTTCTTATTTCAAAATAAATAATAAATGTTTCGCCGCTGAAAAGTAAGGCGGAGAAAAAGAAATCCTGCGGCATTTGACGATCTGGGCTAACGCAGCGCCTTCCCTGCGCTCCGAATGTCGTATATTTCCCAAGGTAAAACAGGCGTCTCGCCTGTTGCTGGATAGATTTGCCTTCCCTACGATCCGAAGTTCTTTTATTGTAAATTAATGGCCGTAGCTAAGCAGGCTCATGAACGGTTCTTTGCCCGCATTCGCAGATGGAAGAATCGTTCGCACAATTCTATAAAGTTATGGAACGCTGGAAAACCGCCGGTTACGCCGTTGGTTTTCCCGGTTCCCAAGGCAGGCGATATGAAAGAGAACGAAACCAAAGGAATGACGAGACGGACGAGCTTGAAAGCGCTCGGATCGGGATTGGCGCTGGGACTGACGGCGGCGAACTATCGCGCCCAGGCGGGCGAAAGCCCCAACGAAAAACTGCGCTTCGCCGCTATCGGCGTCGGCGGCATGGGAACGGGACGGCTCAACCAGTTTATGCAACTCGGCGCCGAAGCCGCCGCGATTTGCGATGTGGACGACAACCACCTGCGCAAAGCCTTGGACAATGCGGAAAAACGGCAGGGAACGCGGCCGAAAGGATTTCACGATTTCCGCGAAGTCTTGCAACTCGATGGCATCGATTTCGTGACGGTAACCACTCCCGACCACTGGCACGCTCCCATCTTCATCGCCGCTTGCAAGGCAGGCAAGGACGTCTTTGTGGAAAAGCCTCTCTGCCACAACATCGGAGACGGGCGCGCGATGGTGGAGGCGGCGGCGAAATACCAGCGCATCACTCAGATGGGCAACCATATCCATAACGACAACGACACCTACCGCCGCGCCGTGGAGATGGTGCAATCGGGCCGCTTGGGCAAGATCGACCGCATCCACTGCTGGAAAACGGCCCGCACCAACAGCCTCGGCAATCCGTCCGACGGCGAAGCGCCGAAGGAACTGGATTATAACTTCTGGCAAGGCCCCGCTCCCAAACGTCCTTACAATCCCAACCGCTCCCATTTCAACTTTCGTTATTTTTGGGATTATTCCGGCGGCATGTTGATGGACTTTTGGTGCCATATCACCGACGTCGCCTATTGGGCGATGAATCTGGAAGCGCCGTTGACTGTTAGCGCCGTGGGCGAGCTGCCCGAATTGGGCGACAACGCGGAAACGCCGGAACGCATGGAACTGGTTTACGAATATCCCGGCCTGATTTTGAACTGGACGATTCATCCGGCGGGTCTGGCGGGATTCCCCGGCGGCATCGGCTGCGTCTTCCAAGGAACCGACGCGACGATGGTGACGGATTACGATAGCAATGTAATCTACGTCAAAGGCAGAATCGACGAGAAATTCCCCCGTCCCGAACCGACTATCCCCAACTCGCCGGGCCATCTGCAGGAATTTCTCAACGCAATCAAAACCCGCGAAAAAACCACCTGCAACGTGGAATACGCCTTCAAACTAACCAAAGGCGGCTTGTTGGGAAATATTTCCTACCGCACGGGAGAAAAATTAATCTGGGACGACAAGCGCGAAAGAGTAACCAACAGTTCCAAAGCCAACCGCCTAGTAAAAAGGCGCCCGCGCAGTCCATGGAAACTGGCGTAATATAATATGTAGGGTGATATATGTAGGGTGGGCTACGTTTTTTTTAGCCCACCCTACTAAACTAATTGTTGTGGAAGAGGATTGATGGAAGCTCTGAATATCGTTATTGTTCGATTCATACATAACGATTACAATATATTCACAAAGGATGAGTCAAAAACCTGAACCATTCTGCGCTCACTTGGGTAAGGGGAATAGAAATGCAAACCGTTAAATATATCCATTGGGAAGAAGATGGCTTTTGGATCGGATATTTTCTGGACTATCCCGATTATTGGACGCAAGGAGAAACGCTTGAGGATCTCAAGGATCACTTGCTGGATTTATACCATGATTTGACAAGCGGCGATCTTCCGGGCATACGCAAAGTGGACGAATTGGTCGTATCATGAAACGGACCTTTTTGATCAAAACGATCGAAGAGTTCGGATGCGTGTTAGTCCGACATGGCGGCAAGCATGATTGGTATCGCAATCCAATTACTGGCGTTTTACAACCTATCCCTCGTCATCGAGATATTAAGGAAGGATTGTCGAAAAATATCATCAAGCTATTGAGTAATCCAACCAATAAGGTTAATTACTAATGAGCGAGCCGAATGCGCTGGTTGCCGTATCGATATAAGACCAACAAAAAAAGAAAAGGTGGGCTGCGCTTCGCTTTGAGCCCACTTTATTAAGCTGGTTAAAGAGAGAAAGAGAGCCGAAAAGCGAATGGAAATTCATGCCGAGATAATGAAGAATGTGGCATGGCTGTGAAAAAAATAATTTACCAGCAAGAATAAAACTATGAAGATACGATCTCTTATCAACGATGATGGTTCTCCCTTTAAACCTCATGAAATACAGACGTTGCGTACGGCACTAGATTCGCTTGATGATGCTAAAAGGGAAAATTACCTCAACCGAAATGCTTCTGATATCGCGCAACATAGGGCAGTAAAATTTTTGATCGTCTCTGGTCCTGGAACAGGCAAGAGCCACCTTTTTCTAAATAGGATTTTTAATTGGTATCAAAAAGACGATGGCGCTAGCGTTGTTGTTACAAGCTTTGTTGGAAAGTTAGTGGCGGATTTGCAGAATGATATCAAAGGCGACAAAAAATTAACCGACAAGCAAAAAGGTAAAATAACAGTATCCACTTTGCATAAGTTCGCTCGAAGTATTGTTGAAAAAAATCATGGGACGATCCGATGGCCGTTTAAGCCGCATTTTCGGATCATCGGGCAGTTTTGGAAAAGTATAGTTTGGGGTGATGTGCTTGCTTTTTATACCGACATAGACCAGAACGTTTATACATGGGAAAAATTCGAAAAACAGTTGTATGATAATAACTTTAACGAAGCCGAAGAATGGAAAAATCTCAAAAAAACTTACTTCAAACTATGCCGATTTTACAATGCGGCCGGATTCGCTGATTTGATTTTACGTGCCGCAAAGGTGTTGGCAGAAAACCCCGATATAAATGAAAACAACTACTTCATTATTGATGAATATCAGGATTTTAATCTTGCCGAAGAAGCCTTTATTAACCAATTAACAAAAAATCCCAATGGATTACTTATCGTTGGAGACGACGAGCAAGTCCTTTATGAGAATCTGAAATCAGCTAAACCTACGCTGATTCGAAATCTGTATAAAAAAAGCGGTTATACCAACGGGATGCTCCCTTTCTGTGGCAGGTGCAGTTACCACATCACGAAAACCGCCGATCATTTTATTCAACAGCAAAGAGAAGAAGGATGCATAGAAAAAATTTATTTACCGCTAAAAAGCAACAGTGATGTACTCAAGGTACAAGTCGTTGCATGCGCCGCTGGGTCTACTGCGGTTGATTATATCGAAAAATTCGTTGCTGATAACAAAGAAGAAATTGACGAACGCAAGCGGCAATTGGTGGCCGGAAAAGCAAAAGATGCTTTTTTACTGATTTTGACACCGGCGAAAGAGGTCAAATTTTACGGCCAAGCGAAAGAGAAGATAAAAAAAATAGCGGCGGAATATCAGACAGAGAAACGATCATTTTCAGAAGATTATTACCAATTGTTAAACTATTACTCTCTTGCCAATAATCCAAAGAACAACTTCACTTTTCGGAAAGTGCTCCACTATGAAAAGGTCTCGGAAGAAAGAATACATGAGTTGATTGCAATGGCCATGCGGGATGGTAAGAATTTCTGCAACCTAGATGAGCAAGAGATCAAGGACGCCCTGAACAAATGCAACGAAGTTAAAACTATTTTGGACAGCGAAAACACCGTTACAGAAAAATTAGAGCAATTCTCCAGCCTCATTCCGTTAGCCGACAAAGAAAAACTTCAGAATGATATGAAGCGCGAAGATATCAACCAGGAAGAAATTGCGAGATTGGAACACGAAGAGGAGGAAGAAGCGGAGCTAGAGGAAATCGAAGTAAAGCGAATGGGGGCAGTGGAGTTGATGACGATTGCCGGTTCCAAAGGGCTCTCGGCGGAGCACGTGATCATTATTGGCTTTGATGACGTAAACATGAAGCCGGTAACTAAAAATGCTTTTTACGTTGCGATGACGAGGGCGAGAAAAAGCTTACACATTCTCACGGCTCTAAAATCTGGTGGAGCAAGACAAGCCCATTATTTTTTAGATCAGTTGCCGGAAAATAACATAGATTTTTACAGTTACAAGAAAAGCGATCAGAAGAAAAATCGAATGGACGACAAGCAAGGATTCAAGGATTATCTCGATAGATTAAATTATGTGTCTTCTAGATGAAATAGGAGAACAAGATTGTCATAGACAGGAAAGCCACTAAAAAATGACCGGGTGGCAAGGGCAAGGTTTTTTCTGCTCTTGACTTAGCAAAATGTGCTTAATACGATAGGTTTATAACGGCCATCATTTCGTTCGATCTTTCCAATAAAACGGCTCCCGGCTCATATGCGCCACCGCAATCACGTAAACGCAATCCGGAAAATCGAGATAGAAAAGAGAAAAAGGAAATCGGGTCAACAGATATCTTTGAGCGGAGCCAATCTGGGGCCAACGTTGGGGATTTTGGGCAATCGTAAGAGCGGCGGAACGAATATCCTCTTCGAACTCCAACCCTAAACCAGCCTTTTGCCGCTCATAATAATCGACGGAGCGACGCCATTCTTCCTCGGCTTCGGCGCTAAAAATGACGGGTTTCAAACGTACTTTCCTCTGATTTCGCGTGAAATTTCTTCCAAGCTGCGCCCGACAGCGCCCTGGCTCTTGGCGTTGGCAACCCGTCGTTCGATCTCTTCCAGCCAGGCTGAATAAATTTCCACAGGACATTCATTTACATGTAACGTCAGCCGTTGGATCAATTCCACCTGTTCTTCTTTGGAAAGGCTGAGCGCTTCCTGCTCGATTCTCTCTAATATAGCGGACATAAAATCACCTTTACCCAGTTTGTACATAATATTATAGCGGAAATCTTCAACCTGGACAAACGAAGAACGCGCGAATTCCGGTTGCGGCGGAGCCGAATAAATAAACCTCTCGCGCTCCCGCTTCTTTCAGGACTTGAGCCGCTCTGTCGATTAGTAATTTTAATTCTTCTGGCATATAAGTTCTCAACAATTACGCAGGCATAATAAAAGGAAAAGTAAGCAACGCTTCGCTTTTAACCCACCCAACAATACTTTTTACGGAACGTCTTAAAAAGAAATGCCGCGCCAGGAGGTATGAATAACATCACCGCTGCTGACAATCCCGTTCGAAGCCTGATAGAGCAATCCTTTGAATAAGTCAGCCGTCTGGGGACCATAAGCTCCCACATTGATATCTTCGTCTGTATCGGGACCTATGCCATGCAACAACCAATCGGTTTTGCATTCGGGTCCATAAGCCGAATAATCGTAGTTTGTAGTTGTGCTGACATACCTTGCGCCCGGCCGCCGGTAAGGATCATTCGGAATTCTGGCGATATAAGAAATGGGTGTTGTCAAACGCATTAATTCCTGATATGGATTGCTGCTCATTTGCGGAAAATAACATCGGTTATCGATGCGGTACATGACCAGGGCATCGCCGATAGCCTTCATATCCGTTTCCATTTTGGCGATAGTCGCTCGCATTTGGGCATTCAAAAAGTTGG
This sequence comes from Candidatus Omnitrophota bacterium, assembly GCA_040755155.1. Classification (NCBI taxonomy): domain Bacteria; kingdom Pseudomonadati; phylum Candidatus Omnitrophota; species Candidatus Omnitrophota bacterium. The sequence continues at coordinate 12,767 of JBFMBP010000178.1, forward strand.
GGACGGCAATTGCCGCTAGGATGCCAATGATCGCCACGACAATGAGAAGCTCTATCAGCGTAAAACTCTTCAATTGGACCGTATGTTTCATCTTTTTGGTTCTGCCTTTCATCTGACAGGATTTGATAGGCTCTACGGCTCGCTCCTAATGATTTTACTCTATTTTAACGATTTCATGTTACGCAATCGCGTATTTTCATTATTAATTGTGTAAGGTGGGCTTAGAGCGCAGCGTAACCCACTTTAGATGGGAGGACAACTAGGACAAGTTTACTTATTCTACTTATAAGCCGCCATTCACTTACATTCCCCCGCCAGTCGCTGCAATATCTCGATCCCCCGATCGATGGTTCGATCTTCCGCCGCGTAGGAAATGCGGAAGTGGGTTTTTCGTTCGGAAAAGACGCTGCCGGGGACGATGAGCAGATTGTTCTCTATGGCTTTTTTCACAAAGGCGTCGCCGTCCTGGTTGGGCGCTTCGGGGAAGATGTAGAATGCGCCGCCGGGCTTTACCACGTTGTAATGGGATTTTAAGCCATCGTAAATGCGGTCGCGCTTCGCTTTATATTCCAGCCGCCGCGCTTCCGTATTTCCGTCCAGCGCCGCCATTCCCGCGTATTGCGCAAAACTGGGCGCGCAGACGAAGGAATACATCTGAATATTAATCATGGCGGCGATGATCTCTTTGGGACCGTAAGCGTAGCCTAAGCGCCAGCCGGTCATGGCGGCGGATTTGGAAAAGCCGTTCAGAATGAGCGTATAAGGATAGAATTGCGCTGGGGAAAGCGGCTGCGCCTCATATAAAAAGCATTCGTAGATTTCGTCCGAAATCAGCAGCAGGCCGTGCTTTTCCGCCACGGCGGCGACGCCTTTCATGACCTCTTCCGTATATACGGTTCCTGTTGGATTGCTGGGGCTGTTAACCAATATCGCCTTAGTGCGCGGCGTAATCAGGCTTTCCAGCCGCTCCGGATCGATAGTGAAATGGGGATAGGTATCCAGAAAGACCGGTTTGGCGCCGATGAAGTTGGTCAGGTGCTTATACATGACAAAAAATGGATCGGGAATGATTATCTCGTCCCCCTCGTCCAAGACTGCCATCAAGGTAAGCAAAATCCCGCCCGATACGCCCGACGTAATCAAAACGTCGCCCAAATCGAGGCCGCGCTTTAGGTAAAGTTGTTTGATCTTCTCGCGAAAATCGGGCAGTCCCGCCGTCAGAGTGTAGCTATTCTTTCCGGCGCGGATGGAATCGATGGCGGCCTCTTTCCATTCATCGGGCACGTCGAAATGGGGCTGGCCGATGGAGAGATTGACCGGGTCTTTCATATCCGCCGCCAAGGCGAAGACCTTGCGGATCCCCGAAGAGTCGATTTTCGTCGTTCGTTGTGCGAGTCGAATCATGAGTATGCCTCGATAATAGGAATTGGATTTTTCATTATACTCTTTCAAACTTTTGTTCAATAGATGTCTAGTATTCTATGACATTTGAAATTGTCCCCTCGCCCTCCGGGAGAGGGTTAGGGTGAGGGGGCTTATTCAACAATGCAACGTTCAAAATCAAATGTCTTTGAATACTAGCGTTAGGGAAAAAAGGGCGGCGCATTAGCCGCCCTTTCCACTCCGTCAAGTCAAGGGCAAAAAAAAAACTTGCCCTTGCCACCCTGTCTGTCCTATCCCAAAGTCCCCCTGTCCCAAAGTCCCAAAGTCACGCCTTATCCGGCACGATGAACGGCTTGCGATAGGTGCGCGTCAATAAAGCATTGGCTTCGGGATCGTCGATGAATTGTTCCTTCTTGGCGTTGAAAATAAGTTTCCGTCCAATGCGGTAATGCGCTTCCTTCAAATTGACGCCATTCTTCGTGAGATGCTCTTTCATGCGCTCCAGCGCATCGATAGCGGCGTCGCAGCCGGTAAACTCCTTCGGCGCCGTTTCGAAGGGGAATTCCCGCCCTACGCGGTAGGAGATATTCGCCAAGTGGCAGAGCGCGGCGGAATAGTGGCCGTTGATAATCTCGGCGTTGAGGTCGGATTTCTTGCGGCTGCGTACGGCGGCGATGAAATTGCCAAAATGGCCATGTCCTTCATCCGGTCCTAATTTAACCTCCACTTTAGGCAACTCCTCGGCGGCGCCCCCGCCGTTGGGGACGAATTTGTTATTTACGACATAGCCTTTTTCGAAGTGCATAATGTCGCCCGTGCCTTCTCCAAGGTATGGTTCCGTCTCCAGTCCCCTCACTTCGAAAATGAGTTTGGTTTCGCCGTAATCGAAAATGGCTACTTGCGTATTGGGCGTTTCGCCCTGATCGACGTAACCCAGCCGTCCGCCGACGCAGATGACGCTTTTGGGCAGTTCAGCGCCGGGAATCATCCAGCGGGCGATGTCCATTTGGTGAACGCCCTGGTTGCCGATGTCACCGTTGCCGAAATCCCAGAACCAATGCCAGTTGTAATGAACAAGATTGGTGTTATAGGGTTGTTCCGGAGCGGGGCCGAGCCAGAGGTTGTAATCTACCTCGCTTGGCGGAGCGTCGAAGGGTTGAAAGCCGATGCTTTTGCGCCGCTTGTAAACCAGGCCGCGGGAAATGAGCAATTTGCCGTAAGTCCCTTGCTTTGCGATTTCCGCCAGTCTCCACCAACTGCGGTCGCTGCGGCTTTGGGTTCCGTGCTGAACGATGCGTTTGTACTTGCGGGCGGTTTCTACGAGGATTCGCCCTTCATGAACATTATGGCTGCATGGCTTCTCCACATAAACGTCTTTGCCCGCCTGGCAGGCCCATATAGCGGTAAGCGAATGCCAATGATTGGTCGAGGCGATGCTGACGGCGTCGATGTCCTTGATATCCAGGGCGGAGCGGATGTCCTGGAACGTCTGCGGCGTCTTGCCGCCCAGGTCCACAACCTGCTTGCTGCGTCCGGCGAAGGTGCGGGCATCCGGATCGACGAGACAAACCACATTCACATTCTTCATTTGTTGGAATTCGTCGATGTGCGATCCTCCCCGTCCATGAATGCCGCTCACGGCGATGCGCACCGTATCATTGGCGCCAAGCACTTTTCCCGATGCTTGGGTTCCGCTGATCGTGAAAGCAGCCCCGGCCGCCAAGGAATTCTTCAAAAAATTTCGGCGAGTTACGCGAGACATATTGTTCTCCTTTTTATCAATGGATTCGAATTTATTGGATTATGATTCGGTTAAAATATCGCGATGATCTCAAACCTATCATAAATCTGCGCCAACTTCCAGAATAAATGATGTAATAATTTGATATGATAAAGCGTTTAGGAAAGCAAATGGAAATGGATGGTTCGAATCAAGAAGAGGAGAATTGCCTATGTTAGCCGCGAGATAATCCCGATTATCAGGCTTGACATCTCTGACCTTGGTGTATACTATGTAATTACAACCAGCCGGGAGGTCGAAGATGGGAACCAATACCAGAACGCGGATTGTAAAAATAGGTAATTCTCGGGGCATTCGCATTCCAAAGCTGCTTCTTGACCAAACTCAACTTGGAGATGAGATTGAGATCGAAGTGCAAGGAAAGCAGTTGGTGGTTCGATCTGTTCGAGGTCCCCGCCAAGGTTGGGACGAACAGTTCGCTGAAATGGCAAGCAGAGGCGATGATAAGCTGCTTGACTCGGAAGTCTTTAGCCTTAGTAGTTGGGACAATGACGATTGGGAATGGTAGTCAAGCGATTTGAAGTCTATTTGGTTAACCTGGACCCAACAATCGGGAACGAGATCAAAAAGACTCGCCCGTGCGTCATTGTTTCCCCTGATGAAATGAACCGGCATATTGGAACAGTGATCGTTGCGCCAATGACAACGAAGGGTCGTCAGTACCCCACCCGCATCGCCTGCAAATTTGAAGGCAAAGATGGCCAAATTGTGTTGGATCAAATCCGATCAGTAGATAAGACGCGCCTAGTGAGAAAGTTAGGCCGCATCAGCAAGCAGGATCAGGACGCGGTGCTTATCACGCTTGCTGAGGTATTCGCGGAATAGAATCGCGGCAACAAGTCAATACTCCCGACTGCAAGGGCGTCCACCCTTAAGCCTGATTTAGTTTCTGAAAGCGAATTTGCAGAAGAGGAAAATAATCCATGATCGATGTCGAGTATAGAGAAGATTTGGAACCCGTATGTCCCCATTGCGAAAAATCGTTGAAGAAAGTATTGGGGCATAGCATGAAATCGCTGCTAGGAAAAAGGTATATTTATTTCTGTCCCTTTTGCCATAAGGTATTGGGCATCAGTCACCGCAAAGGATTTTGGATGGGATGATAGGAATAAAATGAAATGCGGCGGCGCTTCGATAAAACGCCGCCGTCTTGAAATAAGCAATCTATCGAAATCAATAACTAATGATTTGCGTGTAATCAATTTATCAAAGAATTTGCCGACTATACAATTCCTCTCCCAAGATTGGGAGAGGTTAGGTGAGGGTTGATTTGAATAAACTTACCCCCCTCACCCTACCCCTCTCCCAAAGGGCGAGGGAATAGAAGTGCGTAACATGAATCAATAAATTTCCCACGAATGAATAGGCGTGGTTTTTACTTTAACGAATCGGGCCATGATGTTGCGGTCGGCGGGATTGCGGTTCGTCCCCGCCTCTTCCCACACGACGAGAAAAGCGCCCGTTTTGGCGTTGAGCGCCACTACCGGAAGTTTGGATTCGTCGAAATATTGTTCGCTGTTTCCTTCATCCGTCCCATTGTCGCCGCCGTCATAGATGAGGAATATATCGCTTTGCAGCGATCCGTCGCGCCCAACAATTCGCCCTAAGATGTCCGCGAAAGCGAAGTCGCCGCTCTCGTCGCCTTTCCATACGACGAGGTAAGCCCCCGCCTGAGGACTGAATTCCACATCCTGCCGCAAGGTATAGGCTGTTCCCGCTTCGATGGGGATGGGATTCCAGATTTTGCTGCCATCCGCGCCGACGAGCTGGCCGATGGTATCCGTCAGCGTTTGTGGATTGAGGTTTTCGGAAAAGCCGATGCGCTCGTCCCAAACAACCAGAAACTGATCGTCAACGGAATTGTAGGCGATGCGGGGAGATTCCTCGGCGAAATCCTGATCGCGCAAGAATATCGCGTCACCGATCGGCTCGCCCAGACTGGAGAGCAATTGGGCGCTGAGGTTTTCGTTGCCGGTATTGCGCGTTTGGCGGTCTTCATAAGCCATCAGATAAACGTTGCTCTTGCTCGACCAGGCGGCGGCGGGATTCGTTCCCTCGCCGAAGCGGGGAATAGGGAAATCGATGGAAAGATCGGGATTGACGATATATCCCCAATATTCGCCGCAAACGCCGATAAAATATTGCTTATCGGTGGAATTGTATGCGACGGTCGCGACGCGGGCGCGGGCGGCGGGATCGAAATAAGTTGGCCCGTCGCTGCGGCCGATTTCAACCGGCTCGCCAACGGGAACGCCCGTATTGGAAATGCGCTGCGCCAGAACAACATCGTCGTTGTTTCTGCGGGCGATGAGCAGAAATTCGTTCGCGTCGCCATTATAGGCGATCTCCGGCGCTTCGATGCTGTAGACGCCCATCAGAAGAACGTCGGGAGCGCCCACTGGCTTCCCCGTCTGCCCATTCAAAACAACGCCGTGGATTTCTACAATATCGTCCTCGGCGACATGCTCCCATACGGCGAGAAACGAATCGTCTCTGGAATTATAGGCGGCGTCGGGGAACTGCTGCGCGCCCGCCTCGTTGGTTATCGCGACGACTTCTCCTAGCTCCTGCGCCGACGCAAGATTAAAAGCGGCGCAAATCGCAAACGCGAAAATAAAATAGCGGTTCATCGTATTCTTTCTCCCTTCCTCATAATAATCTGTTTTCGATTAGGCATGATCTTTTTGAAGCAGAATTTTACCCATCCCCTCCCAAAAACATCTCTTTAACTTCTTTCGATATCTTATAATGAACGTCCTTCAAAAATTCCTTGCTGGATCCATATAAAGCAAATTCCTCTATTATTAAATCCTTGAATTTATCTTCCCCCAACAATTCTACCGCCATCACAATTTCGAATTTCCGGCTATTTTCATTCCACAAAACCCTCCCCCTAGGCCATCTTCTGAAATCCGAACCTCCCAACTCTGGAAATTCCTTAACTGCATCCGGCCACTTTTGACTATGACCAAAACAATAAGAGCGGAACCCATTCCACGATTCCGCCTCCCGCAACTCACATTGAAACGATTTGATTTTTACCGAACCGCTTATCTTAAAAAACCAAAAGATGCCTACCTTCGAAGCCATATCTCAACCATCCTTCAATTCCTCCATTACCTCCTCCAACGAAGACCGATTAAACAAAAACCTCAATCCATCCTTATAAAAAATTAAATACTGAATTTTTAACTCCCGTCCCCAAACCAAAAGACGCTCCTCTTCTCCACCCGCTTCCTTTAACCTCTCTTCCCCCTCCTCCGATAAACGCTTTACAACAGGAACAATCCAATATCCCTTATATTGAATCTTTTCCCCCAAACTCCCTACAATCTCCGGTCCCCTGCAACGAACCGAATCTTCTATTTCCGATTTCTTAAATAACTTTGGATTCGCTTCCATCTTATAACCCCTATTCGGCTTTTTTTATATTCTATTCGTATCCAATCCTCCATTCAATCAAAAAAAGAACTTATCTGAAACACCTCGACAAGAGCTGGTGGGCTACGTTTCGCTTTGAGCCTACCCTACGGCTGGTTTGTCAACATGAACCGGCATTAATTCGACCTTCCCAAGAATGCGCAAGAAATTCTGCGAAAGCCTATTCCCCCATCACCTTCACGATAACCCGCTTGCGCCGCTTTCCGTCGAATTCGGCGTAATAAATTTGCTGCCAGGGACCGAAATCGAGCCGTCCGTTGGTGATGGGAACAATGACCTGATGATGGATGAGCAGATTCTTGAGATGAGCGTCGCCGTTGTCTTCGCCCGTCCGGTGATGCCGGTAATTAGGGCCTTGAGGCGCCAACTTATCGAGCCATTCGTCGATATCGGCGATCAGTCCCGATTCCGCGTCGTTGACGTAAATCCCGGCGGTAATGTGCATGGCGGACACTAGCGCCATCCCTTCTTGAATTCCGCTGCGGAGAACGATTTCTTCCACTTGCGGCGTTATGTTGATGTACTCCCGGCGTTGCTTGGTTTGGAACCAAAGATATTCAGTAGCGAAATTCATTGGCATAACCCTCCTTTTTTTCTTGAATAACTCATGTTACGCGCGAAAAAAAGTAGGAGAAGTCTATTATGACGGTCATGTTGAATCGCGAAAACGCAAAATAAAAAAGAAAAACGCGAAAAAAAATAGTAAGACAGTTTGGCGCAAGGGATCGCACCGTGAAAATGTTTTATCCGCGGAATCCTAAAGAATCCGCGCTATCCGTGATTCAAAAAATTCGTGGAATTCGAGCCTTTTCGTGGTTTCGTGATTCAATAACGCAAAAAAATGAATCCCTTCCTCCTCTTTTGAGAGGTTCTTCTACTTGGCGTTGAAATACCAACGCCAAAAGCGAAAGAACATTGGCTGCGCAATGTGATTTAAATAATCTAGTAAGCATAGATTTCTCATTGTAAAATTTAAACGAGACCCTTAATAATAAGGAAGGAAAAACCGTTTTCCATCGATTCAATCTCTTGCCTGCGGCTCTAGGCTTTGCTAGCTTATGAGGCTAACATTTTCCGAACATACGGACTTCGTTTTGACGAAAATAAATGATTATTTTTCATTTTCATCCCATTAAGGAGCGATTTTCATGAAACAGGTCGAGGTTGGAAAGAAAAGAAATATTGCCGTAGTTGGCCATCACGGGGCGGGCAAAACCTCCCTGCTGGAAGCCATCCTTTATTACGCCGGCGTCGTCGACCGGTTGGGGCGCATCGACGATCGGAATACCTACGCCGACTACCTCGATGAAGAGAAAGAAAAGAAGCATACCCTGACGTCGAAAATTCTCCATTGCAGTTATAACGGCTATGAACTGAATTTCATCGATACGCCTGGCTACAGCGATTTCATCGGCGATATCAAAGGCGCGCTTCATGCGGCGGACGGCGCGCTCGTGGTCATCAACGCCCAAAACGGGGTGGAGGTGGAGACGGAAAAGATATGGGATTATCTGGAAGAATATAAAATTCCGCGTGTTGTCGTCGTCAACAAGATGGACAAGGAACGCGCCGATTTCGACGCCTGTCTTTCCTCGCTGGAAAGCGTCCTCGGCGCCAAGGTTTGCCCCGTGCGCTTGCCGTTGGGTAAGGAAAATTCCTTCAAGGGCGTCATTGACCTCGTCTTGGACAAAGTGATCTCTTTCGACGCCAAGGGCGGCGTCGAGAAACAGACTCCGATTCCCGACGATTTAAAAGACGAAGTGGCGGATTACCGCCAAAAAATGATCGAATCTTCCGTCGAAACCAATGAAGAATTGATGGAGCGTTACTTCAATGACGAGAAGATATCCGACGATGAAATCCGCAAAGGGCTGAAAGACGGCGCTTTGTCCGGCGCGGTGGTTCCCATCTTCGCCACCGACGCTTTCAACTGTATTGGAATTCAATCTCTGCTCGATGGTTTGGTCAACTACATCCCCAATCCTCTCGATCGGAAAACCTATCATGCTCTCCGTCGGGGCAAGGAGGATGTCGTCGAGATGGAGATGAAGGAAGACGGCGACAGCGTCGGCTTCGTCTACAAAAGTTTCATCGATCCCTTCGCCGGAAAAGTATCGTTCGTTCGGCTCTTCAGCGGCGTGTTCAACGGCGAAATGGAATGGGTGAACCGCAGCAAGGAAAAGCGCATCCGCGTAGGACATATCCTCTCTGTGAACGGCAAAAAATTCACGGCCATCAACCGCGCCGAGACGGGCGATATCGTCGCCCTATCGAAATTGGACGACTTCGAAACTAACGATACGGTCTCGATGTCGCAAGGGGATATTCTCGTGGTTCCTACGAAATATCCCCAGCCTCCGGTCAAAATGGCTCTCCATGCGGCGGATAAGAACGAAGAGGACAAAGTCGGCAACGTCCTCCATAAGATCGTTTCCGGCGATCCGACGATATCCGTCGAACGCGACTATGAGACGAAAGAGACCGTCATCACCGCCCAAGGATCGATGCAAGTGGAGTTGATCGCCCAACGCCTGCGCAATCAATTCAAACTGAATGTAGAATTGACCACTCCCAAGGTGGCCTATCGCGAAACCGTTACAGCTCAGAGCGAAGGCAGCTACCGCCATAAAAAGCAATCTGGCGGCCGCGGCCAATTCGGAGAGGTTCATCTCCGTCTCAAGCCCTTGGAGCGCGGCAAGCAATACGAATTCGTCAACAGCATCTTCGGCGGCTCCATTCCTACGAAATTCGTTCCCGCTGTGGAGAAAGGCATCGTCGAAGCCATGTCGCGGGGCATCCTCGCGGGCTATCCGGTAGTGGATATCAGCGTTGAAGTCTACGACGGAAAATTTCATGATGTCGATTCTTCGGAAATGGCGTTCAAAATCGCTTCTTCCATGTGTTTCCGCCAAGTAGCGAATGCCGGTTGCAAACCTATTTTGCTGGAACCGATCATGAACGTGCGCGTGACGATTCCCGAAGCCTATATGGGCGACGTAATGGGCGACCTCAACTCCCGCCGAGGCCGGGTTATGGGTATGGACGCCGCCAAAGGCAAGCAGATTATCCGCGCCCAGGTTCCTCTCGCCGAAATGTACACCTATTCCATCGATCTCCGCTCCATCACTCAAGGACGCGGCGGTTTCGAGATGGAATTCTCCCATTACGATCCGGTTCCCAAGGAGATCGAACAGAAAATCGTGGCGGAAAGCAAGATGGAAGAGATCGAGGAGGAGTAGTTTAAAGGTATTGACCTCTTTGCCGATACTTCAAAATAGATCAAGGCTATTGAGGAGCGAGGCGAAGAGTTGGATTATGTCCATTCAACGGAATAAAGACGATTCGGCGAGGTTGGAACGAACGCCGTATAACAGCAAAGCGGATTATCGCGATATCGATCTATCGTTCCGCAATCGCTTGGACGCGATGGTTCCTGCGCCGTTGGCGATGCGTATTCAAAGCCTATTGCGCAGCCAGTTGCGGAATGAGGCGGAGGAGGAAAAAGACGCGATTCCTTCCTGAATCCGCTGATAATATATTCGATGATGAAGAAGAGGGGCGGCCTGCAAGCCGCCCCTCGTTCGTTACGGCTCAATCGGCGAAATGCGCCAAACAAAAGAGCGAGGCCGTTCTCCAGCCCCGCCCATGTCCATCCATTGATATAAAATCCCGTAGGGTGGGCTCAAAGCGAAGCGTAGCCCGCCATTCATTCTCAAACGCCCGATCAGTACAACGGCCAATCCGCAACATCCACGAAAACTTCGAATTGGGATAGCGTGAAGTAATCGAACTCCGCCAAGCTGTAATTTTCGGATCCCGAAATCTTCGTAAAGAGGCCGATGCGGGTGGCTTGCCGCTTCTCTGTTACCGGAGCGCCAACCAACTGCCATGACCGGCCCGGCAACTGGGCGCTGAAGATCAACTCGTCACCCCGGCGCGTAACCGCGATAACAGCGTTGACGTCGCCCGCAGCGACGGCGTTGAGCCAATCCAATTCATCCGTGAATTGATGATAATTCAAAACGCCCAAGGAGCCTACATTCGTCAGTTCGACGCGCATATCGTCCGCATTGAAGCCGAAAAGATATTCGTCGCCGGAAACGTTGGCGTCGTTGGCGGCGTTATAGGCTGCGAAGAGACCGACGTTGAAGTCCGTCCAGGTGAAGGTTTCAGCGAGGTTGTACTTCGTTTCCATGCGCCAATCGCCGGTGGGGACGTCCGTGCGCAAGATCATCGGCGCCCGGCGGCCGTTGGACCATTCGTTGAATTTATCCGCCATGCTCATGGTATCCGCCCCGAAGGTAAGGATGCCGTTTGCCAAGGCAAGAGTTACGCCTTCTTTATAATTGGTATTCAACGAAGCGTCGCTGCCGTATTCCACAACCCAAGGCGAAGCCACGGCGCTGCCGTTGAAATCGTCCTTCTGGGATTGAGGATCCTTGCCAAAGAGCCAAACCTGGTTCACGACGCTTGAGTCGCCGTGAATAACGTCCGCTAATGGCAATCCGATATCCGCCAATCCGTTAAATAGGATAAATTTCAACCCTTCGGGCGAGGTTATCGTATAGGTGACGGTCTTCGACGCCGTGATGGCGCTGATATCCCAGAGGATGGAGTTATCCAACAACTGTCCGCCGTCGCTGATATTGGTTACGATCAAGCCGGGAGGCAGAAACTCCTCCATGAATGGTTTATAGGAGCCGTAAATCACATCGGTTTTTAAGGAAACGGTAAACGCCTGGCTTGGTTTGAAAAATCCATCCTGCGTCAATTGCCGAGAAACCCTGCCGACGCCGCTTACCCGCACTACTTCTAAGCGCTCGAATCCAGCGCAATCGTGATAACCAGCTGGCAAGTCGGGGAAAGCCACGACAATCGAATGGACTCCCCCGGAAACCGGGAACGGTCCAACGCTGTAGATCTTGAACAGGTCGAAACCACGGGTATCGGGCGCGTAAATTTCTCCTTTAAACTTGTTGTCGACGTAGATATCGACCAGGGAAGGTCCGGTATAATCCCAGCCGGTATTGATGGACAAATTCAAATACAACACTTGGTCTCCCGCTCCCAGATCGAAGGTATATCGCCACCAATCGCCGGCGGAGATTCCACGCCCGATGCTGGTAGCGTCGCCCCGATGTTCGAGCGCGACGGTGTCGTTATCCCGGTAATCGTCCAGATCGTAAGAGCCGCCCCGCGTTCCCGTTAAATTCGTTTCGTGAAAATCGGCGTTAGCGGGAAAAGCGAATTCCGAGTCGAACGCTGGAGTCGAGTTATCAGCGGTAGAACGCTTATAAAGAACCGAGCTGGGAACGCCTACCATCCCTTTGGCGTAATGCGCGCCGAGTTCGCCTTCCGTCGGATAATTCTTGCTGTTGACCGGACTGCCGCTGAAATCGTAATCGACGGCTTCCCGATAAATATACGGCAGAAGAATGCTGATGGAGGAATCTCCCCCAATCCGATCCTGATCCTCTCCAAAAACGCCGGAGAAGTTTTCCACTCGGCTTTGAATCAAGCGGGGCGGCGTGATCGTGTAAGTCAACGTCAGCGATTGGCTGAGATTGCTCAAATCCCAAACGATGGTTCCGTCGTTAGCGGCGCCGCCGTTGGAAATATCCGTTACTTTCCATATTTTGGGATATCCTTCCACCACATTCAAAGAGGCGATCGTCCCGCTGACAGTAACAGGCAGTTTAACCAGGATAGGCTTATTGGCTTCAAAATTGTCCACCGTAATGTCGCGGTTGATGGTGGCGCGATTGGCGGCCAGCCCGCGAATCGATAAATTATCCACATAAATTAATCCCGGCGGAGCGCTGTCCAAATTGTACCCGAATTGCACGTAGCGCGGTCCATCGCCAAAGGCCGGGAAATCGCGCTGATCGACAAGAATCCATCCGCCTTCGCCAAGATTCTTGTACATCAGCAAAATATGGTCTCCGCTGACTTCAGCGCGAATACGATGCGGCTTGGAACCTAACGGCAGCGTCAAATCGCATGGTCCTTCGCTGGGAACGGTGTTCGATCCGTTAAAATAATGGGTGGTTTGGCGCAGGAAATAATTGTGGCGGGTGAAAATCCCATTGCCCGTCGAGGCGTCGGCGCCCACGAGAGGCCAAAACGAGAAACGGCCTACGATATCGTTCTGATAGAAGAAATCGAATTCCACGACGTAATCGTTGGGCAATTGCTTGTCTAAACGCAGCCAATGGTTACTGCCGCCCGTCCATTCGATCCGGCCATTCTGCGCGTAAACTGGACCGCCTGTGGACATATCCACTAGTTCCGGCCATGCCGTAGAAGGAGCAATGTTGGAAGGATTGTCAAAAGTATTGCTGTAACTGAAGGTGGAAACTTCTTTGTAACTGACGGCCAGGTTATCCACATAAATCAATCCAGCCGGAGCGCTGTCCAAGTTGTATCCCAGTTGAATGTAGCGCGGCCCGTCGCCAAACGGCGGAAAATCGCGCTGATCGATCAGTATCCAGCCGCCTTCGCCGAGTTTCTTGTACATCAGCAGGATATGGTCGCCGCTGACTTCGGCGCGAATCCGGTGCGGATTGGAACCCAATGGCAGCGTCAAGTCGCACGGCCCTTCGCTGGGGACGGTATTCGATCCGTTGAAATAATGGGTGGTTTGGCGCAGGAAATAATTATGGCGAGTGAAAATCCCATTGCCCGTCGAAGCGTCGGCGCCCACCAACGGCCAAAACGAAAAGCGGCCCACGACGTCGTTTTGATAGAAGAAATCGAATTCCACCGTATATTCGAGCGGCAGTTCTTTGTCCAATCGCAGCCAGTGATTGCTCCCTCCCGTCCATTCCAGACGGCCATTCTGCGCAGCAACCGGGCCGCCTGTGGACATATCCACCCATTCCGGCCAGGCGGTGTTAACAACAGGGCTGCTGGGATTGTCGAAATTATTGCTGTATTGAACGGCCGCCATACCCGGCGCAGCCGCCAAAACCATAAGCGCTAATCCTAAAATTATACTTTTTCCGCTCATAAAAATGTACCTCCTGTTCGATTGGCTTTTCGTTCGATTTCAAATTGGCTTTAGCGATTCAATCGTTTTTCATTTCTCCGTTATCATCTATCCTCCTTACTAAAAGATTTTTGTTTCGCTGGGAAAAAAATATCGACTTTTTTGCTATTGAATATTCCAATGAATTTGTCAATGGGGCGGAGCCGTTGCAGCTCCGCCCCTCCGATGACAATTCATTGAAAAAAAAAAACCGTAGGGTGGGCTTAAAGCGAAGCGTAGCCCACCAACGCCCGATCAATACAATGCCCAATCCGCTACGTCCACGAAAACCTCAAATTGAGATAGCGTGAAGTAATCGAAATCGGCCAAACTGTAGTTCTCGGATCCCGAAATCTTGGTGAAGAGGCCGATGCGGGTGGCTTGCCGCTTCTCCGTAACCGGTGCTCCGACCAGCTGCCATGACCGTCCAGGCGTTTGAGCGCTGAAGATCAACTCGTTGCCTCGGCGCGTAACCGCGAAGGCGGCGTTGACGTCGCCTCCCATGACGGCGTCGAGCCAATCCAACTCGTCTGTGAATTGATGATACTGCAGAACGCCAAAGGCGCCTTTATTGGTCAGTTCGACGCGGATATCCCCCGAATTGAAGCCGAAGAGATACTCGTCGCCGGAGACGTTCGTATCATTGGCGGCGTTATAGGCTACGACGAGACCGACGTTGAAGTTCGTCCAGGTGAAGGTGTCTGTGAAAGTGCATTTCGTCTCGATGCGCCAATCGCCGGCGGGGACGTCCGTGCGCAGAATCATCGGCGCGCGGCGGCCATTGGACCATTCGTTGAATTTGTCCGCCGTTCCGATGGTGTCCGCTCCCAAAGTAAGGATGCCTCCGTCCAAAGTAAGGGTTACGCCTTCTTTATAATTCGTATTCAAAGAAGCGTCGTTGCCATATTCCACAAGCCAGGGCGAAGCCACGGCGCTGCCGTTGAAATCGTCCTTCTGAGATTGAGGATCCTTGCCGAAGAGCCAAACCTGATTCACGACGCTCGCATCGCCGAAAGTAACTTCCGCCAGCGGCAAGCCGGTATCGTAGAGTCCATTGAAAAGTAGGAACTTGGCGCCTGCGGGGGGTTGTATCGTATAAGTGATGCTCTTGCTGGCTGTTATATCGGGCAATGTCCAAACGATATTCGCGCCGTCGACGGCGCCGCCGTCGCTGACGTTTGTAACGGTTGAACCCGGAGGAACATTCTCTACGACGACCGGGGAATAGGTTCCGTAGGTCTTTTGCGCATTAAGCGTAACCTTCAGCGGATTGGCGGGATCGAAGAATCCGTCCGCCGTCAATTGCCGCGAAACGTTGCCTATGCCCTTTAATCGAACCACTTCCATGCGGCCAATGCCGTCGGGAACCACTGCTCCAGGAAGAGCGACCACGATAGCATGTTCGCCGCCGCTGACTTCGAACGGGCCTACAGTAAAGAAATAATAGGCGTTAAAAGCCGTATTGGGCGCCAGCATTGCGCCTTTGAACTTATTGTCCACATAAATGTCTACGGGACATTCGCCTTGGCCCCAGGTATTGATGCTGAGATTGATCAGCAGAACCTGATTGCCTTCTCCGAGATCGAAGGTATAGCGGAACCAGTCGCCCGCTGTCATCGTTTCGCTGCCTACTCCCGCGTTGGTGTCGCTGGCGCCATGTTCCAAAACGATTTCGCCTAGATCCCGATAATCCTCGAACGTGTAGCTGCCGCCGCGGCCTCCCGTCATGATCGCCGATCGGAAGTCGGCGTTGGCCGGGAAAGTGAAGACCGTGTCGACCGCGGGGACGCTTCCGTCGCCGGGCCGTTGATAGGCGACGTCAGACGGAATGCCGTCCATGCCTTGCGCATAGCGGACGCCGTAATCGGCTCCCGCGGGATATTTCTTTCCGTTCACCGGACTGCCGCTGAAGTCGTAGTCGATCGTCTCGCGATAGAGATAAGGCAATTTGATCGCAATCGCCGTATCGCCGGAAATGCGTTCTTCCCCTTCGCCCGAATCGACGCTGCCGGAAAATCCCGCTACCCGGCTTCGAATCAATCGCGGAGGAACGGCATTATAGGTCAACGTCAACGACTGGCTGACATTAGCAAGCGTCCAGATAATATTTCCGTCGGATACGACGCCATTGTTGGAAATATTGGATACCGACCAGCCTTCGGGAATGCCTTCTGAAATGGAAATAGAGGGCAGAGTTCCCGTCACAGTCACCTTCAAACTGACGGGTACGGGCGTATTGGCGGTGAAATTCGCCGCGCCCACTGCGCGATCCACTGTGGCCCGGTTGGCAGCCAATTCGTTGACGACGATATTATCGACGTAAATCAAGCCCGCCGTTCCGCCATCGTGATTGTAGCCAAGTTGGATATAACGCGGATTATCGACATGGGGAAAATCGCGCTCGTCTACCAATATCCAGCCGCCTGCGCCGCGATCTTTGAAGAGGAAAGCGACATGATCGCCGGTGATTTCGAAGCGAAGACGATGCGGATTGGCGCCGATGGGCAGCGTCAAATCCCTCGGCCCCTCGCTGGGAACCGTATCCGCTCCGTTGAAGAAGTGGGTGTTTTTGCGAACGAAGTAATTATATCGCTCGAAAATGCTGTCGCCCGGTATGCAGAAAGGCCATACGGAGAAGCGGCCATTGGTGTTTTCCTGGTAGAAGAAATCGAATTCGTACACGTATTGATTCGGCATCTCCTTGTCCAGACGAATCCAGTCGTTGTTGCCGCCAGTAGCGTCCCATTGGAGACGGTTGTTGACGGCTTGCAGAGTCCCCCCAGTGAAGATGATCCATTCCGGCCAGGCGGTTTGGACGTTGGCGCTGCTGGGATTGTCAAAGTTATTGCTGTAACTGAACAGATTCTGCGACCGGTAGCTCAAAACAATATTGTCAACATAGACCAAGCCCGCCGCTCCGCTGTCGTGGTTGAATCCCAGTTGTATATAGCGAGGATTATCGATATGAGGGAAATCCCGCTCGTCAACTAATATCCATCCGCCTTCGCCGCGATCCTTGAAGAGAAAAGCGACATGATCGCCCGTAATTTCGAATCGAAGACGATGAGGCTTTTCTCCAAGAGGAAGCGTCAAGTCTCTCGGCCCTTCGCTGGGCACTGTATCCGCTCCGTTGAAGAAATGAGTATTTTTTCGGATGAAATAATTGTAACGATCGAAGATGCTGTCGCCTTCTTTACAGAAAGGCCATACGGAGAATCTCCCATTGACTCCCGCTTGGTGGAAATAATCGAACTCGAATACATACTCGTTCGGAACTTCTTGGTTTAGACGGATCCAGTCGTTGTTGCCGCCGGAATTGTCCCATTCGATTCGTCCATTGACAGCCTGCATGGTTCCGTTGGCGAAGATAATCCACTCCGGCCAGGCGGTTTGGACATTCGGGCTGCTGGGATTCTCGAAATCGTTGCTGTATTGAACCCCGGCGAAGCCCGGCGCCGCCGCCAAAACCAGTAAAGCCAATCCTAATCCTAATGAAATCCGTTTACTGCTCATAACATTGTACCTCCCGTTCGATTGGAATAGTTTTCATCGTTATTTTATGGCTGGAAATGTTGTTTTCGTTTGCTTCGTCTATCACCACCCCCTTTGCTTTAAGAGTATGGGAAATATGAATTCGAAAACGAATATACAATCGAATACCGGATTCTATTTGTCAATGGGAAATGGAATTTTTTGGCAGGAAATTGAATTAATTAGATTCTTCTGGTTATTTTTTAAGATAACTATTATCAAATAAAATCAACTTTAGTCATCACGAATACTAATTTTTGGCGCATCAATTCACTACGCCGGCTTCCGGTGCGGGGGCGCCCAGAATTACGCGGTTGAATTCGTCCACATTTTTTTGCTCGCTCAACAAAATTCCCTCGATGCCATTCAATTGGATTCGATCGCCGGCGTTTTGGCCGAATAGCAAGCACTCGACATTCGACTTGAGGTACCATTCCAGCCGTTTTCTCTGGTAATCGGGCATGGTTGGAATCTGGATGCGGACGATTTCGGGGATGCGGTCGACTTTATAAAACATTATTACCAGCATTCGGAAAGACGACGCCTGGGGATTTTCCAAGGGAATCGGTTTGCCATATCCCGCCAAATCGGCGCTCTCTAAGCGTTCGATCATTGGATAGACGTTTAATCCCGCCCATTCCGTCGCCCGTACGAGCATGATCGCGCCCGCGTCCCAGGATTCGGCGGGAATTTTCAACATGGACTGGTAAAGCGCCTCCTGTTCATCGAGAGTCCAATGGCTGGAAGAGATGAATTCCGTCAACTCATTTTGGAACAATTCGCCGATCCAACCGCTGCTTCCGCCAGGATTATGCAGCGATACCTGACGAAACGTCTCCAAGGCTTTGGCGTAATCGCCGAGGCTGCGCCATCCCTGCGCCATTCTCAATACAGCGGGGAACACTAAGGCGTCGGCTTGAACCCACCATTTGGGATTTTTCGTATGATAATCGCAGTATAGACGCAGCGTCTCGTCGAATTTCAAAGCCGCTTGCGCCGCGTCTTTCTTTTCTAAAGCCGTCAATCCTTGCAAGACGCCATCCAATATGACTCCCCGATGTCTTTTGTCGGACATAAGAAGCAAGAGGTACGCTGCCGCCGCCACAGCGATAATAGTTAAAATGCAAAGGTTCATGATTCTATTCCGCATGATTTTTCGCTGTATGAGGCGGTAATAAACTTTGGAAATCGTAGCGGTTGATACGGGTAGGCGCTTACGTTCCGGTTTTACGGCGGCGGATTTATCGGAGACAACAGATTTCTCGGGCGTCTTGGTCGGAATCTCTGTGGGAGACGGCGCTTTTTTTACAATGATCTTTGGCGCCGATTTTTTCACAGGGATTTTAGGCGCGGTTTGGGGCGCCGTTTTAGGTGACGGGATTTTGGGAATTCCAGGTTGGATTTTCGGCGCGGGTGAAGGGGGAGTTGACGCCGCCGTCTTTGTTTTTGGAGGAGGGGGAGTTGGCGGAACGGTTTTTTTGGCGACGGTTTTTTGGGGGACTTTCGGCTTCGCAGATTCGGCGGTTTTAGGAACGGCTGTCTTCGCCGTTTTTTCGCCTGCGGCGGAAACGGTTTTTTTCGGATCGATGGGATTTTCGTTTCGTGAGATATCCGCCGTCATGATAATGGAAGAGGTTTAGGGAAGAATTTTTTCGATTTGCAGTAAAACCTCTTTGGGTTTTACAGGTTTGGCGATATAGGATATGCAACCCGCCTCTAAGGCTTTCTGTTCGTCTTCCGGCTTGGCGTGGGCAGTGAGCGCAATGATGGGGATATGGCGGGAAGATTCCCTTTGCCGCAGCGAATGAACGACATCCAGCCCGCTTTTTCCCGGCAGAGATAAATCGAGGATGATCAAGTCGGGAGTTTCTTCCATCGCTATGCGTTCTCCGTTCTCCCCGTCTCCCGCCTCTAGGACCGTATAGCCGGAAAATTCCAACTGATCCACTAAGATTTCTCTGCTGTCGATATGGTCTTCCACAATAAGAATTTTTTTGGGCATGACGCCTTCCTCAATACATAACATGATGAATCGCATTCGAATACGTGGACGAATTGCCGCCGATACAAGCATTGTAACATATTCCGTTTAAAGGTATACGGAAATAACGAAAGGAAAGAAAAAAGTTAACTGCGATTCTTGCCCTTTTTAACCGGCGGCTGGAACGGTTGTCCTGGACGTAGAGTAATTGATTGCGCGCCAATTCTGTTTTAAGATGAAGAAGGATCGTCCTATTGATTAGGCCCGATTCGCTCCTAGGGGAGTAACCTATCTATTTCAGGGTATCGCTATGAACGACAAAAACCGTAGAAATTTTTTGAAGACGGCGGCGGGAACAACCGTCGGAATGAGCGCCATGATTCGAAGCAGCGCCTGGGCGAGCGCCAATGAGACCATTCGTATGTGCGTCGTGGGACTGAATGGACGCGGCAAAGACCATATATCCGGTTTCGACGCTTTGGAAAACGTGGAAGTGGCCGCGATGTGCGATGTGGACGAAAGCATCTTGAACGCGAGAGCGGATCAATTCAAGGCGAAAATGGGACGCGAAGTCAAGAAATTTACCGACGTCAGAGATGCGCTCGCCGATTCCAACATTGACGCCATCTCCGTCGCTACGCCCAACCATTGGCATTCTCTCATCGGCATCTGGGCCTGTCAGGCGGGCAAGGACGCCTATATCGAAAAACCCCTCTCGCACAACATCTACGAAGGCCGGAAACTAGTGGAAGCGGCCCGCAAATACAACCGCATCGTCCAACACGGAACCCAAATCCGCAGCAGCGCCGCCGTGCAGGAAGCGATTCAGATGCTGCATGACGGCTATATCGGCGAAGTCTACTACGCCAAGGGAACCTGCTATAAATGGCGCAACACCATCGAGCGTAGGCCGGAAGAACCGGTTCCTAATGGCGTGCATTACAACGAATGGCTAGGACCTGCGCCGGATCGCCCCTTTTCCCGCAACCGCTTCCATTACAACTGGCATTGGCATTGGGATTACGGCAACGGCGATTACGGCAACCAGGGAGTGCATCAGGTGGACATAGCCCGCTGGGGTTTGGGCGTGGGAATGCCCGATTTGGCTTCGGCGATCGGCGGACATTTCATGTTCGACGACGACCAGGAAACGCCCAATACGATGGTCTGCTCTTATAAATATAAAGCGGCCAATAAAATGCTGGTCTTCGAAGTGCGCCATTGGATGTCCAACGACGAACTGGAAGATCGCAAACCTGGCGATAACATCGTCGGCAACCTCTTTCTGGGATCGAAAGGCATCATGATTATCCCCAATTATTCCTCCTATAAAATATTTATGGGGAAAAATCATACGCCGGACAAAGCGAGAGAAGAAGGCGGCAACCATTGGGCCAACTTCATCAATGCCGTGCGCAGCCGCAACTACAAAGACCTGAACGCCGACGTGGAAGAGGGACACCTCTCCGCTGCGCTTTGCCATCTCGCCAACGCTTCCTGCCGCGTAGAACGCACGCTGAAAATCGATCCGATTTCGGAACGCGCCATCGACGACGACGAAGCCAACGCCCTGCTCACCCGCAACTATCGTTCGCCGTTCGTCGTGCCGGAGAAGGTATAATGGTTTTTCTTGTCTGAATTAATCTGAATATGTATGATGTTCATCATGGACTGCTATAATTGCGTATGAAAGTTCCTAATTGCGAAAATGCCTTGATCCATCCAAAGAAAATTACGGAGTATTTGCTCTCGTTTAAACATCGGAGGGGAAAAGGAAAAGCGAAATTTTTCTACCTTATTGGATTCACTCTTCAAGAATGGGAGAAATTGGATCAAGCATTACGAAAGCATGTAACCGATAATTTAGTTGTAAAAGTCGAAAATACGCCTTATGGATTTCGATATGTAGTTGAAGGAAGATTTTTAAATCCCATGAATAAAAATGTATTAATACGGACGGTTTGGTTTATCGAGCAAGGAAAAGATATTCCGCGTTTTGTAACGGCTTATCCTCTTGAAAGGAGCAAATTATGATTCAAGAACTTGATACCGTTGCTCTTACCGTCGATCTTCCCGAATATGGATTGACCCGTGGAGACATTGGATATGTGGTTTTAGTGCATCAAGAAGGGAAAGCGTATGAAGTCGAATTTATGACCCTGGAAGGGAATACGATTGCCGTAACCACGCTCCTCGAAAGCCAAGTACGAGCCGTTCAACCGCGAGAGATTGCCCATGCTCGAGCGATATAGAGAGGCCATTCATCTTTAAAGAAGCATCCGATAAATTACTTTCGAATTTGAACGAAATACACTACGCCACTAACAGGGCGGGGAAGATAAAGCGAGATTTCTTCCCCGCCTCGTTTTTTTAGACCGGGCGCCAAGGGCAAGGTTGTTTCTGCCCTTGAATGCCTCCGCATTTTAATTCCTCTTTCAAAAATTAAAAAAAATTGATTTTTACTATTGACAGATTGAATAATTTAATATAAAAATTAAATAATTCAATTTTCAGTAGTGAGAATATGAAAAAAAAGATCGTTTCCCAGTGTCCTGTTTGCGAGGGGAAGAATATCGAGATCGTCGCCGCCGTATGCCGCGATTGCCAGACGCGCATCGATGCGGAGATTCCGATTCCGCCGTTTTTTCAACTGCCGGAAGACTTGCAAGAGTTCGTTATTGTTTTTTTGAGCAAGCGGGGAAATATCCGGGAAATGGAGAAAGAGTTGGGCATCTCCTATCCCACAGTCTGCAAGAAACTCGACCGCATCAACGAAATCCTGGGCGTGGAAATCGCGCCCGGCCCGCGCACGGAAATCCTCGAACGGCTGGAGCGGGGAGAAATCACAGCCAAAGAGGCGGCGAAATTGTTAAAGGAGAAATGAAATATGGGAACTACGACGACTTTGCCATTTTATGGTATGGGGCCGGATACGGTGAATATTTTTCTCACCTTTTTTGCGATTGGAATTTTTGTACTAACGCCGTTATACCGGCGTTATTTGGATGTTTCAATTAGAAACGCTTTTCTGGTCTATTTGCTTTGTATTGCATTTTACGTTGCCGATTTTTTTAGAGTCTTGCCGAATCCATTCGGAGATAATTCAGTTGATCCAAATATCATGAGGAAAAATTTCCCATTCATTCGTGGAATTATTTTCTTCTTCGCTATTCCTCTCGCCATCAAATTGTATGACAAATGGATTAACGCTCGTCTGACGCCGGATGAAAAACTGCCCGGAATCGACGGCGTGCGGGCGTGGCTGACGCCGGGAAATCTTATTTGCTGCCTGGGTACGGCCTATTGTTCCTGGCAGGGTTATCAAACCAATTTTTGGGGCGTGCTGGTTCCGCTGTTGTGCGCGCTGATCGCTTATCCCGCGTTGAATATTTATTCCCAAAAATCTGTTTCCAAACCCTCCCCCACAGAAGACCTTTCCCAGGCGCGGGAGAAGATTTTTCAACTTTTGGAAAACGGAAAAATCACAGCGCAGGAGAGCGTGGAGCTGCTCAAAGCTTTAATTGAATCCGGTAAAACATCATCTTCAGGAACGGCGGCGAACGAAAATCAATCCCCGAAAAAGGAGGCATAAATCATGAAAGTAACTTGGCTTGCATCCGTGACGCCTATTTTATTGTTGATTCTGATCGCAATGGTACCGCTTTACAAACGGTATCTGAATTGTTCTATAAGCCGGGCGGCATTCATCGCTATTCTCAGCGATATTGCCTTTTTTGCTTCTATGCTGATTCCCATTTTGATTGCCGAATCCGCTAGCAAATCCTCTACGATTACGGGAACCATCGTTTTGACGCAGTTTCTCCCGCGCGGCCTTCTCTATTTCTTCGCCATTCCTTTTGCGGTCAATCTTTACGACAAATGGATCAAGAACCAGTTGACGGCGGAAGAAAAACGGCCCGGCATGGACAGCATTCGGGCGTGGTTGGGAGCGGGCAACCTGATCTGCTGCTTCGGAACGGCTTTTTGCGCCTGGAGAGGATACGATTCGCCTTTTTGGGCCGTCTTAATCGCCATGTTGGGGGCGACGCTGGCGTATCCCGTTTTGAATATGCTATCTTATAAAGGGCCATCCGGCCAAGCCGATCTGTCCAAGGCCAGAGAGAAAATCCTGCAAATGCTCGAAGCGGGAAAAATCACGGCGGAAGAGAGCGCGGAGTTGCTCAAGGCGCTTCATGAATCCAGCGAATCCGACTCTGCCGATTCAGCGGATAAATCTTGAATCGCATTTTTTGAAAAAGGAGCATAGGATGGATAGACAACTTGTTTCTAATATCTCCCGGCGTGTTTTTTCTAAAAATATGGCATTAGGTTTCCTGGCTTTAAATTCAATGCCGATTCAAGCTGCGGAAAATCCGCAAGATAAAAAGCCCTTTTTCTTAACGCGCGGCATCGTATTGACTCCCGAAGATTTTACCTGGCGGGAGTGGCCGCAGGCGGCCAAAAAAGCGAATTTGACGACGATCGGAATTCACCATCAAAATTCGCCGGCGAAGATTATTCAATTCATTCGATCGGAATTGGGACGAGAAATTTTGGAACAATGCCAGCAGCTCTCGCTTGAAGTCGAATACGAACTCCACGCCATGAAAGAACTGCTGCCCCGTGATCTGTTCGGCGCGAATCCTGAATGGTTCCGCATGGATGAAAAAGGAAATCGCAATCCCGATTCCAATCTCTGCGTCTCCTCGAAAGCGGCGCTCGGCATAGCGGCGGAAAACGCCGCGAAAATCGGAGCAATCCTGCGGCCAACTACGCATCGTTATTTCTATTGGGGCGATGACGGACAGCCGTGGTGCCATTGCCCCCAATGCCGGGAATTCAGCGATAGCGATCAGGCGTTGATCTTAGAAAACCATATCCTAAAAGCACTGCGATCCAACGATCCGAAGGCCAAACTCGCTCATCTGGCCTATGCCAATTCCTTAATCCCTCCCAAAAAAGTCAAACCGGAACCGGGCGTTTTTTTGGAATACGCTCCTATTAACCGCCGTTACGATATCCCCTTCGAGTCACCCGGCGATAAAGTCCAAAAAGAAAACCTGGATGCGCTGGACGCCAATCTGGAATTTTTCGGAGCGGAGAATGCGCAGGCATTGGAATACTGGCTGGATGTCTCTCTCTTTTCCAAGTGGAAGCGTCCGGCGGTAAAATTACCCTTTCATCCAGAGGTTTTTGAATCCGATATCAAGACCTATTACAAGCGCGGAATCCGCAACGTTGCATCGTTTGCCGTTTATATCGACTCGGAGTACGTAAGCAAGCACGGCATTCCGCCGTTAGATGAATATGGAAAACGCTTATTGCTCTCGGATTGAACTTGTAATAGAACTATAAAAGAGAACGACGAAAAAACGAAAACGAATGTATGTAAACAACTCCCGGCGCGCTACGAAATCGGCGGATGCCGGGAGCCGAATGATATCCTCGTTGTAGGTTTATTCGTTAGTTCATCTGAATACAGTCTTTGATCTTGTTGGGCTGGAAATCTTTGATATCCCAAATTCCTTCTCGAGTAAGTAACCTTTGATCGTCTGGAGAAAAATCGACAAAGAAACATGTTCCCATGTGAGGTAATTTTTTAATCTCTTTCTTGGTAGAGAGATTGATAAGATGGGCGCTGCTATCGCCGCTGCCTGTTGCAATAAGTAAATTGTTGTGAGAGAATTTTACGCCAAAAACGCCGCCGCTTTGATAATTAAGAATATCCAGCGTTGCGCCAGTTTCGCGGGATAGAAGAAACGCATTTGTTCCAGGAGCGCCGTAAAGAATATAATAACTATCTTGAGATAGGGCGATACTCATGATCTGGCTGTTACATGCAATTGTATTTATTTTTTCTCCATTCTTTGCATTCCATAAAATGGCTAATGAGTCGTTTCCTCCGCTAACAATAAAATTGCCATCCATCGAATAATCGAGACAATTCACCTTGTTTTGATGTCCTGATAATTTAAAAACGATATCTCCAGAATTGACGTTCCATACTATGACGGTTTTATCATCATGCGCAGAGGCAAGAAAACGCGAATCGGGCGAGAAGGCGACATCGTTGGCATTTCCTAAATTGGCTGCCAAGGTTTGGAGAACTTCTCCAGTTTCTACCAACCAGATTTTCACCGTTTGATCTTTGCTTGCCGTGGCAATCATTTGGCCATCGGATGAGTAATCGACAGCGACAACAGCATCGGTATGGCTGCGATAAACAGCCAAAGGCAAACCCGTTTTGCAATCCCACAAACGGACTGTTGGATCGTTACTGAATACTCCTCCGGTGCATGTTGCCGCCATCTTCCCGTCAGGACTGAAAACGCCATCCTCAAAGACGGAGCAATATCCTGGAATCTCAAAAAGAGCAGTATCTTTCTCCACGCTCCACATCTTCGCGGATCCAGTTGAAGATAGGGTTAAAAAATGCTGACTATCGGGCGAAAAAACAATTTTGTCAATATAAAGACTATCCGAAAAAGTCAACACTTCATTACCGGTTTCTAAATCCCATAATGTTAAAGGAGTCGATGGCATGTTTGTCATTACGCTGCCTTTGCTTCCCATTAGGGCGAATCGATTATTTGGAGCTATGGCTGTAATCATTTGTCCTTTATAATCTTGAGTAAACGATAATGATAATAGGGTATCTTGAGAATTCATATCGATAAACTCGAATTGACTTTTAGTTTGATTTGCGGCGAGCGCATAATTTTTATCGAGTGAAATAGATAGAGAAGAATAATAATCATTGAAAGAAAAACTTTTAACAATTTCTCCCGATTCAGTATCAATATATTGAATATTTGAACCGGTACTTACAATTAATTGCTTGCTATCGCTAGTAAAATCGACCGAATTGAATATCCGCATTATCTTATCAACAGATGTAGATATCATATTTGTCTCATGATTCAGAAATACAATTTTCGATTTTAAGTTGTCATAAAGAGCTGTTTTTTTTCCATTTGCAGAAAATGCAAGAAAATTATAGTAGGGATTGCCATTATAGATAACATTTTCTTGTTGTTTGTTCTTGGCGTTCCATTGAATAATTTGAGAGTAAAAATCAACAGAATTCAGAAAAGCCCCATCTGAAGAATATTGGACATTCATAAAAAGTGATTTCTCGTTTATATTGGGATTGGCGTAAATGAGGATGGGAATGCCTTTTTCTATTCTCCAAAAGACGATGCTGTTATAGCTAGAGATGACAAATTCGTTCCCATCAGGGGAAAAAGCCGCGTCGGTTGGACCTCCAAAACCAAGTAAAGATTGCCCCATTGCGCCAACAAGAGGGAATTTCTGGTTCGTATCCAGAGTAATAATTGAATTTTGGGCGTAGCAAAATATAGAGATAGAGAGCATAAAGGAAAAATAAATAAGCATAAAAACGATTCGAAATAGTGATTTTGATTTGGATTGATTCATGATTTTTTACCTCATTTCGTATTTGATCTTTAATTGAAAGTAGTATGAAAAAAGGAAAATGTCAGGCAAGTAACAAAAATAAATAAGATTGGGCTGCTTTAAATCCCCCTTTAAAGGGGCAAACGACAATAGACCGCCGTTTCAACAGCGGGTTAATTGTAATTGAGCGATTCCGATCGCTTGAACCTTGATCTTCCGGGATAATTTGAGTAATCCTGTTCATGAGTTGGCGCTGAAAGCGCGTTCGATAGACTATCGTTGGCGAAAGGGAAGACGAGTGAAAAGCATACTGCGCAAACTAGCCGCAATCGCGCTGCTGGTTATTATCAGCCTCCCAGCGCGGGCATTGGATTCAATTGAAGAGAACGAACAGAAGGATATTTCTTTCGAATGGATATACAAGAAAAAGGAACTGGGCATCAAGCCGTTCAATCCCGATTTGCCCCGCAGTCTGAAATGGTCCGAACAAGGGCATTTACTCGGCTATCTTATATCTTCCGTAACGGAAGCCCCGCATCTTGCTATATACGATCCCGCCAAGGACGCAACGGCTTTTTTGATAACGCCCTTCGCTTTGTATAACGCCTTGGAGGAATTGAAAAACAAGTCGGACGGCGCATCCATCGCGCCGTCCGCCGCCTTCCAACGCATACCAGAAGACGCCACCGCCATCGCGAAAATAGACGGTTTCGATTGGTTGAAGGATCGTTCCGCCGTCCGGTTGAACGTGGATGGGAAGCGGTACGAATGGGAGTTGAAGAAGAATCTGCTGCGCAAAGAAGACGCCAAAAAAGAGTTGCCCGCAGGCGAGAAGAACGATGTGGAATATTCCCCCAACCAACGTTACGCCGCCTATACCCGCGCCAACGATATTTACGTTTACGACGCGCAGCAGGGAAAAGAAATCCGTTTGACGCAGGATGGAAGCGATTCGATTCTCAACGGGCGCATGACCTGGGTTTATTGGGAAGAACTGCATTACCGCCGCAGCTGGCGGGCGTTTTACTGGTCTCCCAATAACGATTGCCTCGCCTATTTGCAGTTCGACGAAAAGGGCGTTACGAATTATCCCGTCGTCGATTTCGGCCCCGCCGCGCCCGCCGTGCGCAATATGTTTTATCCCAAAGCGGGGACGAAAAATCCTGACGTGCGGCTGGGCGTTGTTTCACTATCCACCCGCGAAACGCGCTGGATCGATTTGGGCGAACCTTACGAGTATATTTCCGACGTCGCCTGGCATCCCAGCGGCGATTGGATCGCCGTGCAAGTTCTCAATCGCGCCCAAAACCAACTACGGCTGCTTTCCGCCGATCCCTTGACGGCAACCAGCCGCAAGATTTTGGAAGAAAACGACGACGCTTGGGTGGACGTTCAAGGCGGGCCTTTTTTCCTGGAGAAGAAAGACGAATTTCTTTGGCTTTCCGAACGCAGCGGCTTCCGCCATCTCTATCTCTATTCCAACGACGGACGCAAAGTAAAGCAACTCACGCATGGTGATTGGGAAGTCAATCCCAGCTTATGGAAGGTATCTTTCGACATCGACGAAAAAGAAAACCGCATCTATTTCAACGCCAACCAAGCCTCGCCTCTCGAAAAGCAGTATTATTCCGTCTCCCTGTCCGGCGGGCCGATTCGACGCTTGACCCGCGAGGAGGGGACGCACAACATCGATTTTTCCGCCGATAGAAAATACGCCGTAGATCGCTGGAACAACATTTCCGTCCCCGACCGCATCCAAGTCATCAACGATGGGGGGAGAATAGTGCGAATGCTGGGAGAAACTACGGCGGAGGATTACGCTCCCTATCGCATGAAAAGTAAAGAATTGCTGACGCTGGACGGACCGGACGGCTTGACGTTCTATGCCAGTTTCCTAAAGCCGTTCGATTTCGATCCGCAGAAAAAATATCCCGTCATCCTTTACGTTTACGGCGGACCCGCCGGGCAGGTGGTCGGTAATAGCTTCACCAGCGCCCAGGATATGGCGATGGTCAATCGCGGATTTTTGCTCTTCTCCTTCGACACGCGGGGAACGCCGGGACGCGGGCGGGCATGGGTCAACGCCATCCGCAAAAACAAATGCGATATTCCTTTGAAGGATTTGTCCTTCGCCGCCGAATATCTGAAATCCTTGCCTTACGTGAAGCCGGACGGCATCGGCGTTTGGGGCTGGAGCAATGGCGGGTATATGACCTGCTGCGCCATGCTGAAAACGCCGGGAGCCTTCCAGGCAGGCGCGGCAGTGGCCCCGCTGCTGGATTGGAAACTCTACGATACCGTCTATGCGGAAAGATACATGGGACTCCCTAGCGAAAATCCTGACGGTTATAAGGAAAGCGCCCCCGTCAACTTCGCCAAAGGTCTTAAGGGACAATTATTGCTAGCGCATGGCGTCAGCGACGACAACGTTCATATCCAAAATATCTATCACCTTGTCGACGCGTTGATTGAAGCGGAGAAGGATTACGAGCTCTACATCTATCCCCAGCGCGATCACGGCATCGGCGGCGACGACCGGCGCTATCACTTATTCTCGCGGATCATGGAATTTTTTGAGAAAAATCTTAAAGTGGAATAAGGAAATATGGCGAGCAGCGTTTCGCTTTGAGCCTACTCTACATCAGTATGTGCGTGTTCTCCGTTTGTCATGGTTGAAGATTATCATTATAATATATATGTACAAAACGGGAAAAGGTGATTTTATGTCCGCTAGATTGGAGAGAATCGAGCAGGAAGCGCTAAGCCTATCCAAAGAAGAACAGGTGGAATTGATCCAACGGCTGACGTTGCGTGTACATGAATGGCCGGTGGAAATAGATTCCGCCTGGTTGGAAGAGATCGAAAGACGGGTTGCCAACGCCAAGAACCAGGGCGCCGTCGGGCGCAGCCTGGAAGAAATTTCGCGCGAAATCAGAGGAAAGTACTCTTGAAACCCGTCATTTTCAGCGCCGAAGCCGAGGAAGAATGGCATCGCTCCGTCGATTATTATGAGCGGCAAAAGACTGGTCTTGGATTGGAGTTCGAAGAGGCTGTTCGTTTCGCCGCTCTTACGATTGCCCAAAATCCCCAACGTTGGCCCAATATCGGCTCAGCTCAAAGATATCTGTTGACTCGATTTCCTTTTTCTCTTTTCTATCTCGATTTTCCGAATTGCGTTTTTGTGATTGCGGTGGCGCACATGAGCAGGGAGCCGTTTTATTGGAAAAACCGAACGAAATAATGGCCGTTATAAGCTTATCGTATTAAGATACGTCGGGTGGGTTCAAAGTTGTGTAGGGTGGGCTCAAAGCGAAGCGTAGCCCACCAGCTCATCATTCATCACTCATCATTGCTGTTATCGCCCCCATTTTGCATCCCGCTCCATAATAAGTGAGGGACTTTCTCGCGGCGCGCGCCGATAGTCCCAACCGCACTCGCCGTTAAATAGCGAAGTCGAAGATGGTGGCATCGTCGATAACCTTGCGCAGCCTTTTAGGATGCGCATCGGTGAATGAGTAGCGGGGGTGGAACTCACGGTCGTTTTGCTATGTTGGGATTGGATTGGCGAAACGATCGCCTGGGAACCGGCCTGCCTATAAGGCAGAGAAGCCCCCTGGCGAAATCGGCAATCGAGAAAACGTTGAATAGAACCGCAAGGCGGCAAGGAAATTTTATCGTACGTTCCATCGATCTTTTTCGGCGGATTTTAGAATAAGAGAGATGGAAAAGAAAAATAAAATGCCGTATCTTTGCCGCCCCGGTTTTCCCATTCAAAAAAAGTTAACTTTCCAAGGGGATAACTAAATGACGTTATCTCTGGCGCATTCCCTTTTTATCTTTCCGGTTTCTAATTCGCATTCGCCTCATCGCGATTCGATATATCCCCTATTTTCCCATCCTGATTCCTACAATGAGTTTTCTCTGTGAAATCCAAAAAAATCCGCGCTATCCGTGATTCGAATATTTCGTGAAATTCAAGTCATTTCGCGTTTTCGCGATTCAATCATGTATTATTTTATTTCGCCCTTGACCACCGGCGATTCCCGAGGGATGCGGGCGCGATAATCGCCTAGCCATTCCCAAAGCGTTTGCTCGTTCAAATCCGCTTCGTAAAGGGCGACGCTTCCGTTTTCCTTGGCTTCCGCCGCCATCTCGCCGCGGCGGTTCCAGATTCCCGTACGCGCATCGAAACTGGACGTAATCAGGTAAATTTGATTCTCAATAGCCCGCGATTTGATGAGGTCTTCGTTGCCACCCCAAATCGGCAGCAGAATGATTTCCGCGCCTTGCGACGCCAAAGCGCGCGCCGGTTCGGGGAAGAATACGTCCCAGCAGATCATCATGCCGATCTTGCCAAAATCGGTTTGGAAAACGGGGAATTCGCCGCCGGGAGTAACGCCGTCTTCAATCTCCTCGCGAGGCAGCGAGGTTTTGCGGTAAGTTCCGGCAAGTTGGCCTTGCCGGTCGATTAATACGGACGTGTTGTAAACGATTTCGCCCGTTTGTTCGTAGATGCCTGCGACGATATACATAGAAAATTCTTTCGCCGTCTCGCCTAAGAATTTCGTACTGGGGCCGGGGATGGTTTCGGCGGCGTCGATGATGCTCAACGGCGTTCCAACGATGGTTATTCCTTCCGGCAAGCAGACGATATCCGCGCCCTTTTCTCCCGCTTGACGCAAGAAGCGGCGGTAGGCTTCCCGGTTTTCTTGCGAGCCTTTGGAATTGCGAGGGCGATAATTCACCGTCGCGAGAACCACTTTACGCGGCGCAAGAGGCGCGGATTCGGCGAAAGCGGGATTTTTCCAGCGAACTTTTCCCTGCGCGTCCCAACGGAAGATGAGATCGACGACGGCCAATTCGGCGCCTGGAGACGGGGAAAAGACTCCGGCGATCGTCATCCATCCCTCAGCGTCTGCGCCAATGTTCGGCGGATAGTCAGGTTGTCCTACGCGCTTGCCGTTTTTATCCTTCCAATCGATTTGCGCCAGGATGGAGCGCCGGGGCAGGGAAACGTCTTTTGATTGGAATTGGACGGAAAAACGATAGGATTGATTTTCCTTGATGGGAAAGGTTTTTCTCCATGCGCCATTGCATGAAAATCCGCCGGAAGCGGAGGAAATTAAAATTCCGGCTTCGTCCATTTCCATCTGCGGCATCAATGCGCTTCTTTGGGCATAGGGCCGCCAATCCTTAACAACGGCGGGAGATTCGCCGCCTGAAGATGGATAAGCCATGAATCCAAGAGCAAGAGTTAACAATAGTCGGGAGAATAATGAATTCATCTTGAATCGTTCCTCCTAGCGTAGAATGCGCAATTCGATTTGGAGATCGAACGATTTCAGGATAGCATATGGGATATAGAAATCCTAACGATGCGAGGGATTTTGCAAGGGAAAAAGCGTTAAAGAGGGGATTTAGTCGTCTTCGGTTTCGTCTTGCGATTCCTTGTTTCTCTCGATGTCCATATTTTCTTGGATTTCATTCACGATCTCTTCGAGAGAGGTTCGAATCGTATCCAAACCGGTCCGGATGTGGGAGATGGCTTCTTTTAACGGGTATTGAATTTCCTCGATGCTAAATTCCCCGCCTTTCGTACGATCGAGCACTTCCTCCATCCGTTCCAGAGCGACTTTGGAAGTTTTGTACATGATAGAGAGCGTATCCATATTCAAAGCCCTGGTCTGACTTTGAATGATCGCGTCCGAATAGCTTTGAATTTCCTTCACCAATTCCTCGAATTGGTTGTCGCGCAAAAATCTTTTATATTGTACGGGAGTTTCCATATTTTTTACCGTCAAGCCATAGCGGTATAAGGGACAGCCATTATAGTATTCTTTTTCCCAATATTACAATAGGATTATTCAATTGCAAATCTTCGTAATAAAATATTATCTTTCCTTGATGAAATCATAAAGAAAAATAAAAGATAAGTTGAGGGGAATGTTAGGATTTTGTTAAAATATTTATCGAATAGGTATTAGCGGGATGGATTAATTCTTTCCCCACTCCCAGAGGGCGTTGAACTTTTCTTATAAGTTAGATGAATTATTCATGAACTGAATAAAATATTATTTATCGCGCCTTTATTGAATCGCGAAATAACGCGAATTTCACAAAATTTTTGAATCGCGGATTATACGGATAATATTGGATTTCACGAAGAAAACCTAATCAGCCGGTAAGCCTAGCGCAATCCAAATTTTTTTCGCCTTTTTTCGCGCCCTTCTTTTTCCTTCGCGCTTTCGTGATTCAATCCAAGAAGCGCCATTGCGCTATCCTGGTCATCCTTTCATCCTGAGCATCCAGATTCAGACATTCAAAACCTCAAGGAAAATATCAACCTGTGGGTGAAAAAAAGGATCGGATAATTCCGCCATTTCGACTCAATTTCCGTAAACGTCGTCTCCTCCTGCGCTGTTCGTCAGCAACATTTGATTTTCGGGGTGGCGCGTTTCGCAGACGCTGGTGACGTAGATGCCCGGTTGGTCTTTAATGGGGCATACAAAGGAGCATATTCCGCATCCCACGCACAAATCCGGATTGACATGCGGCTGTTTGACGATTTCCTTAACGCCTTTTTCCCGCATAACCTCCACTTCTTCGAACCAGATGGCTTTTTCCGGCGTGGGGCAATGTTCTTCGCAAACCATGCACGAACGCCCGAAAGCGAAGGGAAGGCAGCGATTCTTGTCGAAGAAGGCCATGCCGATTTTAGTTTGCTTTTGTTTCTCTTCCAACTCGAGTTTGCGAATAGCGCCGGTGGGACAGACCAGACCGCAAAGGTTGCATCCATACTCGCAATAGCCGTAGTTCATTTTTAGAATAGGCGACCATACGCCTTCCAGCCCCGCTTCCAAAAAAGTGGGTTGCAGCGCGTTCGTCGGGCAGACTTTCATGCACTCGCCGCATTTGACGCATGTCGCCAGAAATTCCTTTTCGGGCAGCGATCCCGGCGGGCGGATGAGAGCGGGATTGTATGTATGCTGGGCGCCTTGCGATACGGCGCGAAAAAACGTCGCTCCGGCAAGTCCGCCCAAGCCGCCGAACACAATGGCGCGGCGGCTAACGCCGATTCGTTCTTCTTTTGGCGGATGGATGAAATTCGCCAGCCATTTCAAAGGAGAATAACTCATGATCTCCTCCCTTTGGATTTCTTTTTCGAGGCTTGTTTTCGCCGAGAGGTTCCCCCGGTTTTCGGAACTGTTGTCTTGGGAGATTTGACGATAGGCGCGGACGCTTCATGCGTTTCGATCTCCTCCATTTCTTCTTCGATCCATTCTTCGCTGGACGCCGCCAGGGTGACGGCCGGTTCGGCTTTCCCAATTTGGATCGGCGTTTCGAAAAAGAAGGAGATGGCGTTGGAAGGGCAGGATGGTTTGCAATTCCAGCAATAGAAGCATTCCGATGGCTTCCAGCCTCCCATTTTATGCGGTTCGGCGCCGCCTTGGCAATCGGCGACGCAGATGTTGCAGCCGTTGCACAATTCTTCGTCTTTCTTCAACCGGAAGGCGGGATTCTTGCCGGCGACGCCCAGCAGTGCGCCCAACGGACAGATATAACGGCACCAGAAGCGGGCGCGATATAGGTTAAGCAAGACGACGATGATAAACAAAACGCCGATCAACATACTACCCCAAAAATAAGGTTGGACGTCCGTGACGAGACCGGTTCGATTGCGCAGTAAATCGTAAATCGGCTCGGAGATTACGGTCGCCCTAATGGGGCCGACGCCTGGATCCGCTTGGTACAGCCAAGCGAACAATCCCGCTGCCAGCCAATTGAGCGCCGGATAAATCGAGGTCGCTATCGAACGGTAAAGAAAGGAGAATGGATCCACCCATCCCACGGCGTTCCAACCCAGCATGGCGCCCGCCAGAAAAACCGTGAGAACGTAATACTTAATTCGCTGGCTGGTAGAATACGACGCCGATTCCATCCGCTTTTTCAATTTTCTTTGCCGGAGACTGGTGAAGAAATTATGAATGGCGCCGAAAGGGCATATCCATCCGCAAAACCAACGTCCGAAGACGATCGTCGCGGCCAGGGTAATCAATGAAAACAATAAAGCGATCGGTATGGCATGGGACGCCATCCACGTTCCAATCATTACCAGCGGATCGATTTGGAAGAAAAACTTCACCGGGTAATCCATCGCGTAATTGGGATGAAAGATCGTTTGGAAGAAGAGATAAAAGAAGAAAATCAGGAAGGCGGTTTGGCAGGCGCGGCGCAGCCATACGATCAGGCTGGTTCTGCGTTTCTTTCGGCTCATAATGATGACTCGCAACGATTTCCAATCCTTCGCCCATGCCTTCTTTGAAGGCGAGAAGGCATGGACGAAGACCATGTGAGCGATTAAATCGCGATTTCTTGGGGATTGAGGGATTTGTAATCCATCACGCCTAGTTTGCGGTTGGCGGCTTCCACAATATGGCCGATCTGTTCCGGTTTTTTGTTCAGAAGCGTCGTGCCGAAAGCGTCCAACGCTACGGGATCGGTTCCCGCTGCGATGATGTCGCGGCGCTCCACATCCGCAAGATTGCCGCCGCGCGGACCATTGGCCATAAGAACGCGGATGGCGTCAATGACGATCAAGTCGGGCTTGATGAAAGCCGATAGATCGGGAAGGGTGTTCGTAATATCCTGGTGAAAACGGTTGCGGGCGCCGCCGATCACTCCCATGAGGTTTTTCATGCTCATGGTCACTTCGCTGAGTCCGTGATGTTTGGCGATGGGAACGTTGATGACCTTATCTACTTCCACGGCGTCGGCGTAGATTTCCCATTCTTTCAACGCTTTGCCGTTGATCGCCATCTTCTTGTATTTCCGTTGATCGAGGAAAAAGACTCTGGCCCCCGCTTTTTCGGCGGCGGCTTGAATGCCGCTGTTGGCGAAGCAGAGATGCTCCTTGTTGCAAGTGTTGTCGCTGACGATAACCTCTTTCGCCCCCGCTTCGTCGCACAATTTAATCAGCGTCGCCACGACGGCGGGATTAGTGTTGGCGGCGTATTCCGGTTTGCGGTCCCAACCCATATTGGGTTTCAACCAGACCACATCGCCTTTGGAAACGAATCGAGACATGCCGCCGAGCGCTTTGATCGCTTCGCGCACCAGCCGATCCGC
The DNA here is from genome assembly GCA_040755155.1 of Candidatus Omnitrophota bacterium. Classification (NCBI taxonomy): domain Bacteria; kingdom Pseudomonadati; phylum Candidatus Omnitrophota; species Candidatus Omnitrophota bacterium. Next base: position 48,473 of record JBFMBP010000178.1, read on the forward strand.
TTCTTCGGCGACGCCCTCTTCTTCCTTCGGCGAGTTTTTATATTTCACAATGCTCATGACGGGAGCATCCGCCGCCAAAACGGATAGGGATGGCCAGACGGCTTGCATTCCTGCGCCCGCCATCGCGCATGTTCTCATGAATTGTCTTCGATCGCAAAAAGCCATTGTTCTTTACCTCGTAATTTTGTGGATATGGTTTTGTCGTTATTATTGTGCAAATAGGTTCGGAAGCAAGTGAATGATCCGGCGATTTCCTGCTCTAGGCATTTCTTTTTCATTTGACGAATAGGTTTTTATAATGACGCATGGAAAGGTTTCACTGGATTATGTTTTTCGACCCATCGAAATTAAATAGACAAAATGAGTGATGGAGAAAACGGCTTTCTCTTTCCTAACTTAATTAACGTAAAGGGAGATATCGTACTTGTCCAATCCATTCGCCGGGAACGCTGCAATCGTTTAAAAGCAATATATCTTCAATAGTAATTTGAATTGGGACGCTGCGATTTGATTCGAATACTCCCGGCATAGGCTTTCCTGTTCGTATTCGTTCGTAAGCATAGCGCGTAATCGTACTTACATCATAAGTCAACAAAATGCGATCTTCTTTAGCTGCCCATTCCAATACCGATTCATCGTCGGCTCCCGATAATCCCGCATCTTGGATGCGAACTATATCCAGATTGGGATTACGCCGCAATAAACCGCGGATGATATCATTGTTAAAATTTTCATCAGCCGCAAAGCGAAGCATTAGCGGATTTCTCGATTCGAACGTCGAGCCAATAGCCGGTTGCGTATTCCGGCAGGATCGAACCGCGATTCGTTTTCCTGGCGGATGGCCTCAATATCTTTCTTTCTTTTTTCCAAATAGGCGGCGATTTCATCGGATCGCCGAAGACAATAACCAATTACGTTATACACGTCGGCTAGTTGAAGACTTGGGTACTGTTGGACGATCTCTTCGGCGGTGGCTCCCTCTTGGAATGCTTCCATCACGACGTCAAGGGTAACGCGGGTTTTTCCAATCCGCACTACTTCATCGGCGTCTACTTCAAGCGGCAATATTTCGGGAGAAAACGTAAGTGGCATCGAATCGTACTCCTCGTATTATTTTAACCGCTGAATGGCAATTTCCAATGTTGACTCTTTATCCTTTTACGCCGTCTTTCAGCCGCGAGAAGAAATTCTCCCATGCGCTTTCTCGCACGTTTCCTATTTGAACGTGGCCGTCGAGCGCGGGAGCCAAACGAACGATGACCATATTCCATTCGGGAATTACGAAAATAAAATTGCGTCCGGTGCCATGCGCGGCGTAGGTTTTCGGCGGCGCCGAAGGCCAGGGCCGCTTTCCGTCCTTCTGGACTCCATTCGTCCACCAGAAAAAGCCATACCGGCCCGTTAAGTCTAAATACTTCGTTGGGATATCCGCGCCGACTTGCGTCGAAACAGCCCTTTCGACGAAAGACGATGCGAGCAACGGCTTGCCGTTCCAATTCCCTTGATTCAAAAACAACAGCCCGTAACGCGACAAATCTAGCGCATTCGAAGAGACTCCTCCTTGAATCTCTCCCGGCGTCCCCGCAGGATTGTTGAACAAAATCCCATCCCTATAACCATAGTTGGACCAGGAAAATTGTTTCATTTCAATGGGGTTGGCGATTCGCTCTTTAAATAGTTGTTCCAGCGGTTTGCCTGCCGCTTTGGTCAATATGCGGCCTAAAAGATGCACTGGGGGATCGTGGTATTTAAAGGAGGTTCCCGCCGTAAATATAGGGGGACCGGGAACGGCGTATTCAAGGACGCATTCGAGATGGCGAGAAGGATCGGTTTCGTAAAATTTCCAGCCATCGCCCTTGGCCCCGTCGTAGCCGGAGGTCATCGATGCCAAATGGCTGAGTTTGATTTGGGCGTATTCCGGATATTTGCTGCTTAACGAAGGTATATATTTTACGGCGAAATCGTCTATGCCGACGACGCCGTCCGCCGCTAAGAGTCCGAGGATGGCGCTGGTAAACGTTTTGGTGCAGGAGTATAGTACGCGGACTTTATCGGCGCCGGAGCCTTGCCATATCAGATAGCCGTTTCTGACAATCGCCATCTCGTCGATCCCCGCGCCGCCCGATTGAGATTTAAAGTCATCAAGGGCTTTTTGGAGGTTATCATGCGCAACGCCTTGGCTTTCGGGCGTGCTGGTTTGCCATTCGCCGGCGGGAAAAACCATGCCTTCCTTCGCGGCGGCGGGAATCCCCATGCTTAAGCCGATTAAAATGATAGAGAAAAGCCGGTTGCAACTCGTCAGGACCATATCGATCTCCATTTTTATCGTTGTCGGCGCGTTATGGCGACAGGCAAAATGATAAAAACGATTTGCGATTCGATTTTTTTTTAAAAATTCATGATTTCGTGTTCTTTGTCTTTGAGGATATCGTCGATGGCCGTGGTGAACTTGTCGGTCAATTTCTGCACTTCGGCCTGAAGATTTTTGGAGTCGTCTTCGGGGAGGGAGCCTTCTTTTTCCGCCTTCTTTAGGGACTCGATGCTTTCGCGGCGCACCTGGCGTACGCGCACTTTGCCTTCTTCGCCTACTTTTTTGGCGATTTTGACCAAGTCGCGGCGGCGTTCTTCCGTCAAAGGCGGGATGGAGAGGCGGATCAATTTGCCGTCGCTGTTGGGATTGATGCCTAGATCGGATTTTTGGATGGCTTTTTCGATTTCGCCAATGATGGATTTATCCCAAGGCTGGATAACGAGAAGACGAGCTTCGGGGACGCTGATATTAGCCAGTTGCCGGATGGGCGTTTTGGCGCCGTAGGCTTCCACTTGAACGGAATCGAGAAGCGCGGGCGTAGCGCGTCCAGTGCGCAACTGGGCCAGTTCGCGTTTGGTATGTTCTATGGACTCTTCCATTTCCATCTGGCATTCTTCGATAAATTCGTTCGATATCATGATTCCACCCTTATCTTTTCTTCTCCGCGCACGATGGTTCCGACGGATTCCCCCATTAAGGCGCGGCGGATGGCTCCCGGCTTCGTCATGTCGAAGACGATGATAGGGAGGTTGTTTTCCATGCAAAGGGAAACGGCGGTGGAATCCATCACGCGGAGTCCTTTGTGCAGAACTTCCTTGTACGTCAACGATTCGTAACGGATGGCGTTATGGTCTTTTTTAGGATCGCTGGAATAGACGCCATCCACTTTGGTGGCTTTATAAACGACTTCGGCTTCGATTTCGATGGCGCGGAGAGCGGCGGCCGTATCGGTGGTGAAATAGGGGTTTCCGGTTCCGCCTCCGAAAATGACGACGCGCCCTTTTTCGATATGGCGAATCGCGCGGCGCCGGATATAAGGCTCGGCCAATTCCTCCATGTGAATTGCTGTCTGCACTCGCGTATCGACGCCCGCTTGTTCCAAGGCGCCTTGGAAAGCTAAAACGTTGATGACGGTAGCCAACATGCCCATGTAATGGGCGGTGGGTTCGTCGATAAAGGAGGAGATCGATTCGCTTCCGCGCCAGATATTTCCGCCTCCAAGCACAATGGCGAGTTGCACGCCGCATTGGCGGGCGTCGGCGATTTGACGGGAGACTTGTTCGAGGGTGGGGAAATGGATGCCGTGCCCTTGCTCGCCCGCGAGGGCTTCCCCGCTGATCTTAAGTAGGACCCGACGAGGCTTGGGCATTGTAATATTCTTCCCTTGGCGGGTGGAATGACGGCGGAACCGGTTCGAACGCCGGTTCCGCCGTAGTTAGTCATGTAATTTTATTGTAGTTCTTCTCCCAATTGGAAGCGAACGAAGCGGCGAATTTGAATATTTTCGCCCAGTTTGCCCATCGTTTCTTTGGCGTAATCTTCCACGGTGATGTTCATATCCTTAATGAAAGGTTGCTCGAGAAGGCAAATCTGGGAATAAAACTTATCGATTCGCCCATCGACGATCTTATCGATGACATTGGCGGGTTTGCCCGATTCTCTGGCCTGGTTGGCGAGAATCTCCCTTTCGTTGGCCAGCGCCGATTCCGGCACTTGATCCCGTTGGAGATAGAGAGGAGAAGACGCCGCTACATGCATGGCAATGTCCTTGGCGAAGTCCTGGAAGGCGGGGGTGCGGGCCACGAAATCGGTTTCGCAATTGATTTCCACCAGAACGCCAATGCGATTGCCGGGGTGAATGTAAGAAAAGACGACGCCCTCTTTGGTTGTGCGTCCGCTGCGTTTCGCCGCATCCGCCATTCCTTTTTCCCGCAGATATTTAGTCGCTTTATCGAAATCCCCATCGCATTCCGTCAGGGCTTTTTTGCAATCCATCATGCCTGCGCCGGTTTTTTCGCGAAGATCTTTCACTTGAGTTGCAGAAATTGTTACCATCGGCTCAATCCTTTTCTTCTCTTTCGTCGTTATTCTACGGGATTCGATTCCGCCGATGAGGCCGCCAATTTGTTGGATTCGGCGGAAGCGTTATGGCTTGCGTCTTCCTTTTCGGCCTCATCCGCTTCATTTGCCGTTTCGTCATCCGCGATTTCGCCTTCGCTGTCGAGCGCCGCGCCTTCGGAAGCGGCCATGCGGCCTTCAATGACCGATTCGGCGATGCGGGAAGCGATCAGGCGCACCGCCCGGATGGCGTCGTCGTTGCCAGGAATGACGTAATCGATGTCGTCGGGATCGCAGTTCGTATCGACAATGGCTACAACGGGTATTCCCAGCCGCCTGGCTTCCAGGACGGAGATTCTTTCTTTGCGGGTATCCGTTACGAAAAGAACGGAAGGAATTTCGTTCATGTCCTTGATGCCTGCGAGGTTCTTTTGCAATTTATCCCTCAGTTTGAGCATCTCTTGCCGCTCTTTCTTGGTTCGGCGAAGACCGGTTCCGCTTTCGTCGCTCAGTTGGACGTCCAATTCCTTCAATTTGTTGATGCTTTTACGAATGGTGTCGTAGTTCGTCAACATGCCGCCCAGCCATCGTTGATTGACGTAATATTGTCCGCAACGTTTGGCTTCTTCTTTGACGGTGTCCTGAGCTTGTTTCTTGGTGCCGACAAAGAGGACGGTTCCGCCTTCCGCCGCGATGTCGCGTACGAAGCGGCAGGCTTCTTTCAGTAAACGCACGGTCTTTTTCAAGTCGATGATATAGATGCCGTTGCGCTGGCCGAAGATGTACTTGGCCATTTTCGGATTCCATCGGCGCGTCTGATGCCCGAAATGGACTCCGGATTCTAGGAGTTGTTTCATGCTTACGTTGGACAAAGGAACACTCCTTTGATACCGCCTAGGCGGTAAGATGCTCTTGGCGTTGGACTTATTGAATGGATATCACTTACGCGAAGAGATTATAATTATGGCTGGAAGCAGCGATTTATTCAAGGAGGATAGAAGGATTGGGAATAGGTTGTCTCATTCGATTCAATGATAAGAGAACCAATACTATAAATAACATTTATGGGATTCATTCGATAGTTTTAACGCGCTTTTTCAACTCGTTGAAATCCCCAGTGAGATTGATTCCGGTTTGTCTTATTGATAACGAAAATCCCTAATCACAGAGAAACGGAAGGAATGCGGAACCTTGCGGCCCCGCATTCTTTTTATTTACATGGAATATTGTAATAATCCAGACGTGGGCTGACGCTGAATCGGAAATATTCGCCGCGAGCGATTACAGAGCGCCGCTATTTTCGATGATGCCGGCGAAATCGTCCACTTTCAAACTGGCGCCGCCGACGAGTGCGCCGTCGATGTCGGGTTGGGTCAGCAGTTCCTTGGCGTTGCTGGCTTTGACGCTGCCGCCGTATTGGATGCGCACCGTTTGCGCCGTAGCGTCGTCATACAACTTGGCGATGAGTCCGCGGGCGAAAGCGTGGACGGATTGGGCGTCTTCCGGCGTGGCGGTTTTGCCCGTGCCGATAGCCCAGACGGGTTCGTAGGCGACGATCATCGATTTGACCTGCTCGGCGCTTAGTCCGGCGAGTCCGCCGCGAAGGTGATCTTCCACGACATCTTGCGTCTTGCCTTGTTCGCGTTCCTGCTCCGTTTCGCCGATGCACATGATGGGGATCAAGTTGTTGGCGAAGGCGCATTTTACCTTTTCATTGATGAATTCATTGGATTCCTTGAAGTAAGTCCGGCGTTCGGAATGGCCGAGGATGACGTATCGGCATCCGCAATCGAGCAGGAAGAGGGGCGAGATTTCGCCAGTGTAGGCGCCGTCGGCTTTCGGGTAGAGGTTCTGGCCGCCGAGCGCGATTTTCGTTCCCTTAATGACGGCGCCGGTTTCCTTCAACGAGGTGAAGGGGGGGCAAAAGACGATATCGACGGCGCTCGTCTGACCATGCTTGGCGGCGATGCCTTTGGCGAGACTTTCCGCCGCCGCCGCTGTTCCCGCGTTCATTTTCCAATTTCCCGCTATGATGAGTTTGCGCATCAAGCTGTTCTCCTTTATCAATTGTTAGGGTTTATTATGGTTCATCCACGATGGATTCTATCGAACGGATAGTATCTGCAAGCCTGCGAATGGCGCTATTATACCACCGGCTCACTCCATTACACAGGCCGTTAAAAAACGAATGGCGAAACGTCTCTATCCCAGTTCGGACAATCATGTATAAACAAAATAAACCGTCGCTTTGCAATCCGCGCTTACCTTGACGCGCACCCAATGAGCGCTGAAGCCTTCGGGAAATTCGTAATGAGAATATCCCTGCGGCGGAACGGTTATCTTCTCATATGTTTTCCAGGTTCCATTACCCAGAAAATCGACTTCGATAGTGAACTGAACCTGTTGATCCGAATCATGGCTGAGGTGGATGCCTTTTTTGTCGAAACCGGTCATGAGGAAGGGATCGGAGACGGCGCCCGCTTTCACCGGCTCTTCCCGCCAGGGTCCGCCCCAGCCTTGGGATTTGCCGTATTGCCAAAGGTCGTCGATGTTCCCGAACCAAAGGCCGGATTGGGGCTGGCCCGACGCCAAATCGGTTTGATTGCCCGCCATGACGAACAATCCTCGCCAATAACAGAAATCGGGAACCATGCGCAAATGGTAACAAATCGGCTTGATGCTCCATACTTTTCCTTCGTAAACCTGCACCGGCATTTCGTAGAATATCCCGTGGGCGTCCATCAGGAAGCGTTCCGTCTGCGCTTCACGGATGCGGAACCATTCCGTATTCCAGGCGTGATCGAACGAGTGGCTGCCCTTGGGCAGGCGGTAGGTTTTCCATTCTCCAGCTGCAAACAATTTCAGTATGACGGAAGCATTATCCCAACCCAGGGCGAAGATGGGGCTGCCGTATTCGCCCGCTCGGGGACCTTTGCCAGCGACTTCGACGAAGGGTTTCTTTTCCAGGATCGTCCATTTTTCGCCGTCCCATTCCGCCAGACGCCCCCCTTCCCGTTTTCCCAAGTATTCCTGCTCATGATACGTATTGTTGGCGACGACCAGGCGGCCGCTGCCGGTATAGGCTCCTTTGAAATGAGGATTGACGCCATGAGGCAGTTCGAGTTCCTGCACCAGGTTGAAGAGTTGTTTGGCTTCCAGCGTATAGACGTTCGCTTCGAAAAGCAGCCCTTCCATCGTAAGGAAATAGACCTTGTTTTGAGGATCGAAGAGATGCTCCACCGTTGCCGTCAGGCGATGGCTTTTGAGCGCGTCGAACGTGCGCACTTCGCCCGTGGCGCTGATGATGTGAGGGCCGATGATTCCCTGGTTGGAGGGATAATGGATCATGCGGTTGGCGTATGTTCCCACGACGCTTTCCGGGCGTTTAATCATTTGCATCTCTTCGCCGATTTCAAAAAGACCGGTTCCGGTTCCTTTGATATGAGAAACGTAGGAAACGGCCCATAGGCGATCCGACCAAGGCAGCAGCGCTCCAAATCCCGCTTCCGAGATATTCTTGTCGCGCCCGGCGATGGTGGTCATGGAGGGAAATACGCCGTTGATTTGGATCGGTTGGTTTTGCCCCTCGGCCTCCGCAAGAAGCAGGCCGCCCAGGCAAAACGGAATAAAGAATAGAACTCGGTATTTTTTCATCATTTCCTAATCTCCCGAATATAAATTCATCCCTGCTCCTTTTTTACTTATAGCGAAAAAGGAAAGCAAGGAGTGGACGAGGAAAATAATTTTACTCGCCGGCGGATTTATTCGATGAAGAGAATATGGTATGAATGAATCGTGGAATTCATAAAGGAAAACCAAATTCGACTCTTATTAGGTTTGGAAGGAGAATAACATGAAGCGCGGAATATTCATAATGGCGGCGGTTTTGTTGGCGGGAATCTTAAGCGCGGGAGCGGCGGAAAGAGCGCAGAGAAACGAATGGATTCCGCTGTTCAACGGCAAGAACCTTGACGGCTGGGAGCCAATCAACGGAACGGCGAAATACGAAGTGAAAGACGGCGCCATCGTGGGAACGACGGCGGAAGGCAGCCCCAATTCGTTCCTCTGCACCAAAAAGCATTTCGGCGATTTCGTGCTGCAATTCGAGGTGAAAGTCGACGACCGCCTCAACTCCGGCGTCCAAGTCCGCAGCAACAGTTTTAAGGATTACCAGAACGGCCGCGTCCACGGCTACCAGGTGGAGATCGCGGCGGGCGGCTTTTCGGGCTTCATCTACGACGAGGCGCGACGGGGGAAGTGGCTGAGCGAAGACCGTTGCGACAAGGCGGCGTCGGAGAAGGCGTTCCGGAAAGGCGAATGGAACAAATACCGCGTCCGCTGCGTAGGCGATTCCATCAAAACATGGATCAACGGCGTTCCCATCGCCGACGTGATCGATGATATGACCGAGTCGGGATTCATCGGCCTGCAAGTCCACGTCTTCCAAGGCGATTCTCCGGCGTCGGTAATGTGGCGCAAAATCCGCATCCGAGAAGTGAAAATCCAGGAGAGGGAAAAGACGGAAGCGAAATAGCATGTTAGTCGTTTATAAAAAGTAAAAGCGAGTGAATAGGAGGTTTTGATGAATAGACTTGCTAATGCTAACTTGCTTGTTGTATTGATATTAGTAGGCGCAATGTGCATGGATTGCTCGTGGAAGAGCCAGGAAGATCGAGAAAAAGAAGAAACGATAAAATTAAAGACTGACAATGTTAAAGACGAACTGACCAAAATAAAACTTAGCGTTGGCAATCATATCAATAGCGCAAGTTATACAATCCCAGCCGATCCATTTGCTATCGATGGCGTCAGTTTTCGTTATTATTATTTTGAACGACAAGGAGCATATATAATATCGAGCAACGGTCCCGATCAGGATGACGATTTGAAAAACGTTATCGATCCGGAGACGATGAAAAGCAATCAAGATATTTACGGTTTGGTAAAACCCAAGATGTACGACGCTTCGAATGGCGTCAAAAGCGATGGCGATATAATTGTAGTTGGACCATAAGAAATGACAGAAACGTTGGAATGAATGCGTCTCCCGGCGTTCAGCTTAATCGGCGGACGCCGGGAGCCGGATTTTAGTAAATACTAAGAAATACCAACTTCTCATTCTTCTCATTATTTCAATGAGTTTGCCCCCGTCTTGATTCCACTCTCTTCATGGTATCATTGATCGATAACGCATATTGGAGCCATCATCCATGAATCGAATTCTATACGACAGCCATATTCATACGCATCTCTGCAAACACGCCATTGGGGCGCCGGGCGAATACGCCGCGGCGGCGGAACGGCGGGGATTGCGGGGGATAATTTTTACTTGCCACAATCCCGTTCCCGGCGATTGGTCTCCAGAATACCGCATGGAATTGGACGAATTCGACGAATATGTCGCGCTGGTCGCACGAACGCGGGAAGAGTGGCTGGGGCGCGTCGATGTGCGGCTGGGGATGGAATTCGATTATATCCCCGGCATGAAGAATTGGATCGAAACGCTCATGGAACGGGCGCAGTTTCAATACCGCCTTGGCTCCGTCCATGCTCCAATTACCGATTATATGGAACGTTTTTTTTATGGCGATATTTTGAGATTTCAGAGAATCTATTTCGATCACATCGCCCAAGCGGCGGAAACGGGGCTGTTTCACGCCATCGCCCACCCCGATGTCGTCAAGCACGCCATACCCAGCCGTTGGCGCGTCGAAGAGGTTATGGACGAGTTGAAACGCAGCCTGGATTGCATCGCGGCGGCGGGGACGGCGCTGGAATTCAACACCTCCGGCGCCAATAAGATTCCCTCCGAAATGAATCCCGGCAGGGAAATGCTGCGGGAAATGAAAGCGCGGGATATTCCCGTCGTCATCGGCTCCGACTCCCATACGCCGGACCGCGTAGGCGACCGTTTCGAGGAGGCCTTCGACGCATTGCTGGAAGCGGGATATCGATCCGTCTGCTATTTCATCGACGGCGAGAAGCGGGAGATTTCCATCGAGGAAGCGAAGGCTTCGCTATTGGTTCATGCAGTATAATTTAAGCGCATATTCAATACCGTCCATATTCCTCCGCCGCCTCGCAGAGAATCTCCAGATTATCCGGCGGGACGTGGGGAGCGACGGAGCAGGCGGTGGATAGGATGTAACCGCCGCCGGGCTTGGCGATTTCTATGCGCTGGCGCGCGTCTTCCTTGACTTCTTCCGCCGTCTTGCCCAACAGAACGTTAACGGAATCGATATTTCCTTTGATAAAGACTTTTCCCTGCGTGATCCGCTTGGCGTCCGCCAGTTCCACATTGCCCAGAGGCGGCGGATCGAGGCATTCCACGCCGTTGGTATTCGATTCCATCACCAGGTCGAGGCGGTCGCCCAGTTTGCCGCAGGTGTGCGTACAGCAGAAAACGCCCGCCTGACGGATGGCGTTGTTAATCTTACGCTCGTAGGGAAGGATGAACTCCTGGTATTGCTTGCGGGAAAGAAATCCGCCGCCCGCCCAGGGCGACGACAGCGTCAGCGCGTCCACGCCCGCGCCAATCTGCTCCAATGCCCAGCGGATGCAGAGCTCGCAGTACCCTTCCAGAATGGCGTGCACCTTGCCGGGATCGTCCATGACGGCCATGATGGCTCGTTCGACGCCGAACGTGGCGAGATGATAATCCCACGGGCTGAAAACTTCGCCGTGCAGGCTTACATCGCCGCCGGTTAGAGACTGCACCCAATGAATCGAATCCAAACGCGAGTCGGGATGAACTGGGTATTTCATGCCCTGTGAAACCGGCAGCCATTCCAGGAAATCCGGCAAGTCTTTTTCGGGATCGAAGGCATCGAAGTCGGCGAACGGCTCTCCATCGGGCCAGATATTTCGGGGCAAATCGTCCAGCGGGAAGATCGTGTGCGTATAATCGAACGCGCCTGGATCCCAGCGGATGATGTACTCGCGGTCGTATTCTTCGACGCGGGCGATAGATTCCAACGCATCGTGAGGCGGTCCGCAAAGATTCATTAGAATCCCGTCGAAACGGTAGCGGCGCTGCATCTCCACCCAGGCGAGGGCGCAGCCCTCGGCGGTATACCATAGATCGATAGGAGAAATATCCGTATTCAGCAGCAGGTGGCCGATGGAAAGTTGGCACATGACGGGTACTCGGTCCGGCTCCTGCAAACTCATGGCGGCGAGCATTCGTTCTTTGTTATTCATCGGTTTATCGCAAACATGTTCCTTATTGGGATAACCTATTATGACATAATCCTTCCGAATTATTATGGGCGTGGTTTATTTTTTTCGAGAAGAGATATAATGGTTATTCAAAAATATGATTTATATAATTCTATACTAATCTATCGATTTAATGAAAAGGACGCTATGCCTTATCCCCGCTTGGAACTCGACCAAATTCGCGTATATCCCCTAAAAGAACGTTATAGTATGACGCAGATCGAAGAGATCGTAGTTGATCCCGATTCTCCGCCGCCGCCTCCCGGCGATGTGGGAGAGATTATCAAGCAAACCGCCGTCCTCATTCGTTCCGCCCGCGAACGCGGCGCATCGGTGATGTTGACCTACGGCGCGCATCTCTTGCGCAATGGAATGGGGCCGACATTGATTCGGATGATGGAAGAGGGCTGGATCACCCACCTGGCGACCAATGGCGCGGGAATCATCCACGATTGGGAATATAGTTTTCTGGGACGCTCCACGGAAAGCGTGCGCGAAAATACGCCGAAAGGCCAATTTGGAACCTGGGATGAGACGGGGAAGAATATCAACCTGGCGGCCGCGATCGGCGCAGCGGACGACTTGGGTTTTGGAGAATCCATCGGGCGCTTTATTTGGAAAGATGGCGCCACGCTGCCCCTGTCGGAAGAGCTGGCTCATGCCATCCGCAATAATCCTTGGCGCAAACGCACTCCCGCCCTCGCCGATTTGTTGCAACTCATGATCCGCTTCGATCTTCCCGGCGGACCGTATACTATCCAACATCCTTGGAAAAAATATTCCGTTCCCGGCAACGCCTATCGGTTGAAAGTTCCGTTTACCGTCCATCCCGGCATTGGATACGATATTATTTCCAACCATCCTTATTTCAGCCCGGCGGCGATTGGGCGGGGAGGGGGAATCGATTTTCAAACGTTCGCCGCTTCCGTAACGAATCTATCCAGCGGCGTCTATATTTCCGTCGGATCGGCCATTATGTCGCCGCAAGTATTCGAGAAGGCGATGAGTTGCGCCAATAATGTCCTATTGCAAAAGGGCAAGAGCGTTCGGGATCATGCGATACTGATCGTGGATATTCAAGACGGCGGGGGATGGGATTGGACGCAGGGCGAGCCGCCCAAAACCAATCCGGCTTATTTCCTGCGCTTTTGTAAAAGCTTCTACCGCATGGGCGGACATCTCGACTACGCCTGCGCCGACAATCGGCTGGTAGTGCATAATCTCTACGCCGCGTTGAAAGCGTGAAATGGCTTTAATGTCTAGGACGCTTTGCTATGAATCCAGCTGAAGCCCTTGAAAACGTAAAAGGCGGGAGAGAGTATATGAATCCCCGTCCCGCCTTAACGATTGGTTTTCAATATTGTTTGTACTTGGATGAACTAAAGATTGGCTTGCGCCGTTTCTGGTTCCGGGGCGGCGAGCGAAAGCGGCTCGATCTCTTTTTTCGTTTCGTCTACGATTTGGAAATCTATCCCGAATACGTCCATAAAGAGGTTTTTCCTTTTTATCACGCTCGCTTTTTCTTCCAAGCAATCACCCATTGCTTCAATCAGGCAACAGCATTCGTTTTTTTGGATAACGCAGCGAAAATCCGCAATTTTATGGCTGCGCGAGCGATCGAGGGCGTCGGCAATGCGTAAAAGAGCGCTCATTCTTTTTACGATCGTTTGGTCGCGCTGCGACAACGATAAAAATTCCGGATGTTTGAGTTTCGGCGTCGATTTACGATGATAGCGGGCGATTAGAGCGACGATCTGCTTTTCCTTAGCGGTTAAAGAGGGAAAATGGGCGTCTAAGATAATGCGATAGGAGTGCAAATGGTGCTTTCGATAACTGACTGCGCAACCGATATCGTGCAATAAAGCGGCGCATTGAAGATATTGCCTTTCCATCTCTCCACAAAGGTGCAGGTCTTTCAATTGATCGAAGAAATTTAAAGAGAGTTTTTCTACATGAACTGCATGTTCAGGATCTTTGGTGAATTTTTGCATTAATTGTTGCGCAAATTCTAGGTTCATTTTGAATCCTCGACATGTCTTCAGTTACTCTTATCTCGTTACTCTTATTATCTCATGTTTCGCATTCCTGTTCCCTCGCCCTCTGGGAGAGGGTTAGGGTGAGGGGATAATAAGTCTAATAATATCAACCCTCACCTAACCTCTCCCAATCTTGGGAGAGGGATTGGGAAAACAGCAAATTCAAAAGAAAATGGTATTCGTGCGAAACATGAGTTATTATTTCGTATATCAGAATCCTGGAGGTCCGTCCATGAAATCCTGTGGAGGACGAATCATTCCATTCAAACCATTCGCAATTTCCTTCTCGTCCAAATCGCCGCTTTTATCGGCGTCCCAATTCGCGAACCATTCGTTACCCAATTGCTGAAAAATCGTTTTCGATATTTTCCCCTCGTCGTCCGCTTTTTCCATGAATGCGGGAATCAAGAAGAAGGTGGGAGAGAATTCGCCTGGAGGTCCCATCGGCGGAAAACCATCTGGCAGTTTAAAAATAGGAGATAAACCCTCGGCGAGTTCTTTATCGTTCAAACTATCATTTTTGTCTTTGTCCCATCCTGCAGCCCATTGATTCCATTTTTCGATGAAAATCGATTTTTTGATCTTCTTATCTTGATCCTGGCCGATGGCTGCGGATAATTGCGGTCCTAAGAACATACCCGGCCCGAATCCTTCCGGAGGACCGAATCCGCCGGGGCCGCCGGGACCAAATCCGCCTGGCCCAGGTCCGCCGGGTCCGCCAGGTCCAAATCCACCGGGTCCGCCTGGGCCGCCTGGACGTCCCGGTCCTGATAATTTTTCGCCTTCCGATTTTCCATCCAATTGCAATTGGATGGATTCATTGCGTTTTGCAATCCAACCCGAGATCGAGAACAATTTAAACATAGGGCCTCGGCGCAATCCTCTATCTCTTTCAGACGAAGGCGAGGGATTTTCCGAAATGTTATCCTCGCTTTTCGACACTGCGTTATAAGAGACGCATTTGACGAATTCGTCGAAGGGGACTTTAGTATCTTCTTTAACCGCATCTTGAATGGCGGCGCGGATGGTTTCGACTTTCTTTTGAATTCGTTCCGGCTGTAAAATCTTATGCGTGAATTCCCGAATGAATGCTAAGTATTTTTCTTTCCATTCGGGAATTGCCAGTAGGCGATCAATGAGCGGATGGGGGGCGGGATTCGGTTCCCGGATGCTAGCCCGCGCTTGGATATCGGGAGAACCGCTCATCATGAATTTTCCGAACGACAAATCCATGTCCCATGGAATCCAATAGTATTTATCCGTTTTGGTTTCATGGTAGATATAGTAATTTTGTCCCATGCCCAAAATGCTGTCGTAATTGGCGATAGCGACATTGACGGCTAAAAAGCGCAGAAACGCTTCAACGTCAATGTATTCTCCAATCTTCTTTTGAAAATCCACGCCGGTCGCTTCGTTGACGAACTTGGCGAATTCCATAAAATGCTTGGCTTCCTTCCAAGTAACGTCATCCGTTTTGCAGTCGTATGGTTGTTCGTAATCGTCCCAATTGTCGCCAAAATAAGGGAGGCCGCGGATCATTCGAGGTTTCAACAGCAATCCTTCTTTAATACCGTAATTACGTTGTAAAAAGTTTTCGTTGACTTGCTCGGCGATAGTATATAAACCCAGATATTCCTTGCCGTATTGACCTTCGACTGTGATATAGACCTTGGCGAAGGCTGTTCGCGGGGCGGGAAGGTCAAAATCTCGGAATGTTTCATACGAGAGGACTTCCACCATGTGCGAAGGATCGAAGAAGTTATTGTTGAGATTGATTTTGGTTTGACCCATGAATTCCTGATTTTTCACATAACGGTTGAAATCAATCTTGATGGGTTTTTTCAAGGAATTTCCACCCATCCGTAGAGTAGCATTTCCCTTATAACGAATTCCGACGTTTTCAAACTTTTTGCCATCAACTTCAACGATTGCAGAGATATAGGGCAAATCGTCTTGCGGGAAAAAACCTCCCGGAGGCCCCATTCGGCGTTCGGGACGATTGGCGGGCTGGTCGCCGTTGTTTGCAGGTGGAGGGCCGCCGAAGAATGGAGGTCTTCCGCCGGGGCCGCCGGATCGTGTTGGCTGCATTTTTTGCCAATTTTCGGGAGATATCGTCAGATGGATATTCCAAACTTTTGTCATTCCGAAAATGGAATCATCGGAATTATCTTTCTCCGAACCGCCTAATGCCCATTGAGCAGTTGGTAGCAATAAGATGAAAAGAATCAAGCATAAAACCGAAGGAATAGATAACGAAATACGGTTATTATTATCGAATATTTTCATGCGCTTCTATCTCCATTGGTGCGATTTGGGAAAAGTTTATTTTCTTATAAGAATGAAATCCTCGAATGAAAGCCATTCTGGATTGGATTGACTTAAAGCAAAAAAAGAACCACTTTCGAACATTGTAATTTCTTCGCGTTTTTTTGCATTTATTAGAGAAATATTAGGAAAATATGAGGAAGGCGCGTGGATAGACGCCGAAAAAATGCGCATTAATTACACATTGCTTTTTTGAGATACGCGAAATTTTTGCGCATTTCGAAATATTGGAATTTGCGTTCTTGATGGAGCGGGTTCCATACGTAAATATTTTATTTTTTAATTTTCATATCTATTTCTAAATAAAAGAGTTATGAGCTATAACTTAAGAAAAATTTTTATTTGCTTCAATAAAAAAAGCCCGGTTATTAAACCGGGCTTGCAGTTGATTGGCATTATAGTTTGGATTACATATCTTGAACGCGCTGGGCGATATCGTCGCCGATCTTGGAAGTGGACATGCCCGCTTTGACGATGTCGCTTACGGCCAAGCCAGGGAGTTTGCCGCTGCCGAGAAAATCGGAGACAGCCTTATCCAACATTTTCGCCGCTTTCTCTTCGCCCAGATGTTCCAACATCATTTGGCCAGCGCTAATGCAGGCGATGGGATTGATGACGTTTTGGTTGGTATATTTAGGAGCGGAGCCGCCGATCGGCTCGAACATCGAGGTTCCTTGGGGATTGATGTTGCCGCCCGCCGCGACGCCCATGCCGCCTTGAACCATTGCGCCCAGATCGGTAATGATGTCGCCGAACATGTTGCCGGTGACGATGACGTCGAACCATTCGGGATTCTTTACCATCCACATAGTGGTAGCGTCTACGTGGGCGTATTCGCGCTTGATGCCAGGATATTCTTTTTGCCCCATTTCATGAAAAGCGCGTTCCCAGAGATCGTAGACGAAAGTAAGGACGTTGGTTTTTCCGCAAAGAGTCAGCGTGTTGTTTTTGTTTCTTTTCTTCGTATATTCGAAAGCATATTTCAAGCAACGGTCGACTTCGAAGCGAGTGTAAACCATTTCCTGGATGGCGACTTCGTTAGGCGTGCCTTTTTTAATAATTCCGCCGCCGCCGGTATAGATGCCGGCGCTGTTTTCGCGCACGACGACGAAGTCGATTTCCTTGGGACCTTTATCTTTAATCGGCGTCCATACGCCGGGATAGAGTTTGACGGGTCGAAGGTTGATGTATTGATCCAGTTCGAAGCGCGCTTTGAGCAGGATGCCTTTTTCCAAGATTCCCGGCTTCACGTCGGGGTGGCCGATGGCGCCGAGGTAGATGGCATTAAATTTTTTCAACTCTTCGATGGCGCTGTCGGGGAGAATTTCCCCCGTTTTCATGTAGCGTTCGCCGCCGAAATCGAAATCCGTATACTCGCATTTGAATCCGGCTTTTTGTTCCAGGACTTTGAGTACTTTGACGCCTTCGCGTATGACTTCCGGTCCGGTTCCGTCGCCGCCCATGACGGCAATTTTATAAGTCTTCATAGATGCCTCCGTTAGTTAAATTAGCGGGCTATGCTTCTTTGCCTCTGGCTTTGGGACTGGAGGACTTGTCTTCTTGTCTCCCAATCTCCTCTGGTGGGCTACGCTTCGCTTTGAGCCCACCCTACAAACATGTCGCCTTGTCTCCCTATC